>DAHWHT010000281.1 GCA_027335515.1 Clostridia bacterium | reverse complement strand
CCACATGCCGTTGAAGCGCGCGAACGCCTCCGTGCCCCACGCGGCGTACGCCTGGAGGATGACCTCGCTGTCCGAGTCGCTGCGGAAGCGGTGTCCCAGCGCGACCAGCTCGGTCCGCAACTCGCGGAAGTTATACAGCTCGCCGTTATACACCAGCTGCAGCCGGCCGTCGTCGCTGGCCATCGGCTGGCGGCCGCCCGCCGGGTCGATGATGGACAGGCGCCGGTGGCCAAGGCTGAAGGTGTCCGCTTCCACGAAGCCGGCGTCGTCGGGGCCGCGATGCGCCAGGACCGCGGTCATCCGCTCCAGCAACGGGCGGTCCGGGGGGCCGAAAAAGCCGGTGATACCGCACAAGGGGCTGTCCTCCGTGTCGGGGCCGCGCTCGCGCCCCGCTGGGATGTCGTCCTGGCATCGTAGCCCGCGCCCCCGGGCCCAGTCCAGTTTATCGCGGCGGCCGTCGGCGGGGCCGGGGCGCCGCCGACGGCCATCAGCGGCCCATCCCTCAGAGCCAGCGGCGCCAGAGGTAGGAGCGGGGGGCGGCCGCCCGCCAGGCGGCCTGGGCGTCCACCCACGCGGCGCGCATGGCCTCCAGGGCGGCGGCGGCGCCGTCGGGCGGTCCCCAGCGCAGGCGGGCATAGGCCTGGGCCAGGCGCAGGCCCGCAGGCCGCCAACCCGGAAGCCGTTCGCCGACGGCCAGCGCGTATTCCTGCGGGGTTTCACCGCGCGCGCGCCGGCGTCCGTAGCGACCGCCGACGCGTTCGCAGGTGCGCCAGATGGTCTCGCCCTGTGCGAGCGGGTCGGCGTCCCGGGGGCGTTCCGTCCGGCGCCGCAGGGTCGCCGCGCCGAGCAGCGCCGCCAGCCCCGCCGCGGGCAGGGCCGCCAGCCACCACGACGGCAGGTGCGTCCGGCGCGCCGCCGAGGCGCGCGTCCTCGCATCCGGGATCGAGGCGGCAGTGCCGGGGGTGGGGTCGAAGGTGAGCCAGCCATGCCCGGGGATGTAGGCCTCGACCCAGGCGTGGGCCTCGGCGTTGGTGACGGCGACCGTCCCACCCCCGGGGGGCAGCGGGACGCGGAAGCCCTCGACCCAACGGCTGGCGATCCCGATGGTGCGCAGCAGCACGGCCATGGCGCTGGCGTAGTAGGTGCAGTAGCCGCGGCGGGCGTCAAAGAGAAAGAAGCTGACGAAGTCCTGGCCCGGCGGCGGCGCCGGGGCGCGCAGGCTGTACGGGTAGCGCAGCAGGTGCTCGCGCAGCGCCAGGGCCTGGAGCAACGGATCGCGCAGGCCGCCGGTCCAGCGCCGGGCCAGGGCCGCGACGGCGGGCGGCAGTTCGGCCGGCAGCTGCACCTCCGACGCCAGGGGCGCCGGGCCCGCCGTCGGAGCAGGGGTGCGGCGGACCGCGGCCACGGGCACACCGCGGGTGGCCAGGACGTAGGCTCCAAGCGGTCCGAGCAGGGCGGCGGCCGGGGTGTTCAGGCGCCGGTAGGCCGCGAGCGCCGTGCCGGTGAAGGCGTCGGACGCCGGCAGCGCCACGGTTTCGTGGTAGAGCGTCGGGGGCGGTGCCGCTCCCAGGCGGCGCGCGCTGCCCAGCCGATTCCAGGTGAGGGGTACCGAGGCCTGCAGCGGCAGCAGCGCGTTGAAGACGGTGGCCCCCAGCGCCGCCTCCGGTCGGATCTGCAGGCGGACGGTGCGGTAGGGCGCCGGCAGGGCGAGCCCACGCACGAAGGCCCGGCCGACGGCCGCCGCGCTCTGCGACGGCCAGGCCGGGTCCGTCGCCCGCCCGGCGGGCGTGGCGCGCCAGCCGCGGCCGGTGTAGGCGTCCCGCACCGTTCCCCGCAAATACAGGGATGCCGGCAGCGCCGACCCGGAGGTGGCCGTCAGCCGCATGGCGACGCTGCGGCTGGGATGGACCGGGCCGCCGAGCCGGGAGACGTTCGTCGCAAAACCGGTTTGGCTCAGAGAAAACCCCGGGCTGGGCGCCGCGGCGGTCGTCGAGGCGGGCGACGCGGTTGCGGCGCTGGTGGTCGACGCCGCGACGGTCACCGGTGGATTGGTTTGGGTGAGGCTCCCTTCGCGGGAGGCCCTCTCCAGTGGTCCGATCACGGGGAGCTGGTCGAGCCAGGTGCCAAGCCGTCCGAGGTTGGCCGGACCGATGCGGCGGGGAAGGGCGTAGGCCAGGGCGGCGGCCACCGCCCCGGCCGCCAGCGCCGCGCCCCCGGCCGCGGGCGTCGCGGCCCTTGGTTCGGCGGCGCGCCGGGCGGCCTGCAGCCGGCTGGCCGCCCACCACAGCAGGGCGGCGGCGGCGAGCGGCCAAAAGGCGGGGCCCGCCGCAGGGTCGACGAACTCCCAGCGCACGGCCAGGGCCAGGAGGGCCAGGGCGGTGACGGCGCCGGGGCGGTCGGCGCGCGCCGCGGCATAGACCGGGGTTGCCAGGGTAAAGCCCAGGCCGGCCGCGGCCGCCCAGGCGGCCGGCCCCGCGGGTGTGGTTGCGTCGGTCAGCCAGGCGCCGAGGGTGCCGGCGGCGGCGGCCAGGGTGGGCCAGGGTCCGACCGCCCCCTGGAGCGGGAGCGCCGCCAGCGCGACCATCAGCGCCGCCCCTCCGAGCGGTATGGCCAGGCGCAGGCGGCGGCTCCCGCTCCAGCCGCCGAACGCCGCCGCGGCCGCCCCCGCGCCGGCCAGCAGGGCGCCGTCGGTTCCGGCCCCCGCCAGCCCGACGAAGCGCGGCAGGCCCCAGAGGGTTGCGATACAAAACGGCGTCGCGGCGAGCGTCAGCCACAGTCCGGTGTCCGGGGCTCTGGCGGCGGGCGCGGGGCTGCTCCTGGTGGTCACCCGAGGATCGCCGCCCGCCGGCCGCCGAGTTGGTCGGCCAGCGCGGCGCTGGAGTCCGCCACCCATGCCGGGCTGCCCAGCCGGCGCAGGCCCCGCGCCCCGTCGGCCAGGGCCGGGGCATCGCCCACCAGCACGGCGGCGAAGCGGGAGCCGGTGCTGCGCACCGCGGGTACGGCCGCTGCCCAGCGCGCGGGCGGGGCAGGGGTGACGACGACCAACTGGCTCCGCCCCGGAAGGGCAAGGGGCGGGTGCGCCAGCCAGTCGCCCAGAGGGGTCTGGCCGTCGGCGGTGGCGGGCGACAGCAGTTCCAGCAGGGCCACCACCGCCGCCGGGCCGCGCTGGGCCTGCAGCACCAGCGGGCGTCGGCCGGTGGTCGCCACGCTGAGCAGGCAGCCGGCGCGCAGGGCCGCGTGGCCGATCGACGCCGCCAGTTCCACCGCGGTGTCCGCCAGACCGTCGGAGCGTCGGCGGTACGCCTGGGCCTGGAGGTCGACGATGAGCACCGTGTGTCCCCCGGTGGCGGGTTCGGCTTCGCGCACCTGCAGCCGTCCCGTGCGGGCGGTCTGCTTCCAGTGAATCCAGCGCGGCGAGTCACCCGGGAGCATGGGGCGTGTCGTCACCGGCAGGGTGGGGTTGCGGTAGGGGGAGGCGGCCCCCGCCGCCGGCCCCCAGGACTCGGGTTGGATCAGGGGCCAGCGCGGCAGCGGCCGCAGTCGCGGCTGGACCATCAGCTCGTGATCCGACCGGACCACGCGCACGGCGGCGAACAGGCCGAACGGGCCCTCGATGATCACGTCGAGCGGGCCGATGCGGTAGCGGCCGCGGCGGGCCCGCCGGGTGCGCTGCAGGTGCAGCTGCTCGCCGGGCGCCAGGCAGCACCGCGGGGGGGCCTGGTCCGATCCCATGCCCAGGACGGCGGTGGGGCTGTCCCGCACCGTCAGCAGGGGGACGGCCAGCCAACCGTCGTTGCCCAGCGCGAGTTCGATCTCCAGGGGATCGCCGGCCGTCTGCGCGGTCCCGCGCACCTCCAGCCGCACCCCGAGCGCGCCCCCGGCCAGTCCGGCCCAGGCGGCGTCCACGGCGCCGATGGCCAACCACAGCCACAGCGCCCCGACCGCCACCGGACCGCCGAAGGCAAGGGCGACCCAAAGCAGTGCGACCAGGGAGGCCAGGTACCAGGGGTGCAGACACTTCAGCCGCACGGCGTAGCCCTCCCCGGATGTCCAGACGGTGTTGGCGCGGTCAGGCGCGGCGCGCCACGGGCACCGACACGCTGCGCAGCACGCGTTCGACCACCTGGGCGGCGGTCTGGTCCCGCCAGCGCGCCGCGGGCGTCAGGATGATGCGATGCGCGAGCGCCGCCGCGGCGACCGCCTTGAGATCGTCCGGCAGCACAAAGCCGCGTCCCGCCAGGATGGCCCACGCCTGGGCCAGGGCGACCACCGCCAGGGTGGCGCGCGGGCTGGCGCCCAGCAGCACCTCCGGCTGTTGCCGGGTGGCGGCGGACAACCGCACGGCGTAATCGCGCAGCTCGCCGCTGATGTGCACCTGCCGGCAGGCGTCCTGGGCCGCGCAGAGGTCCGCCGCGCTGCACACCGGGGCCAGATCCTCCAGCGGGTCGGCCGCGATGAAGCGGTCCAGCAGGGCCCGCTCGGTGGCCCCGTCCGGATACCCGAGGTGGAGGCGCAGGCCGAAGCGGTCCAACTGCGCCTCGGGAAGGGGGAAGGTCCCTTCGTATTCCACCGGGTTCTGCGTGGCGAGCACACAAAACGGCCGCGGCAGGGCACGGCTGACCCCGTCGACGGTGACCTGGCCCTCCTCCATGCATTCGAGCAGTGCCGCCTGGGTTTTGGGGGAGGCGCGGTTGAGTTCGTCCACCAGCAGTAGCTGATGGAAGACCGGACCGGATCGGAAGTGAAAGGCCCCGGACTGCGGATCGTAGGCGTTGAACCCCGTGACGTCGCTCGGCAGGAGGTCGGGCGTGCATTGCAGGCGCGCGAAGCTGGCGCCGGCCGAGCGGGCCAGCGACTTGACCAGTGTGGTCTTGCCCGTCCCGGGCACGTCCTCCAGCAGGATGTGCCGCCGGGCCAGCAGGGCGCACAGCAGCAGGTTGATGCCGTCGGTGTTTCCCACCACGACGCGGCCGACCGCGTCCCGCAACCGGAGGGCGAGCGCGGCCACCTCGTTGCTGGTCAACCGGCGGACCCCCTTGGTGTTGTCTGCCGGGGCGTGGCGGCAGGGGCGCGGACGACGGCGCCGCCGCGGTTGCGCGGGCGCCCCCGCGTGCTGGGCAGACGGCCCGGCCCCGTCGGCGGTTCCCGCGGATGCCCCGCGCCTCCGCGGCCCCCTGCGGTATACAATACCGAACCCGAGGAGCAAGAGGGGGGGTGGGCGGGATGCGCGACCGGCCGGAGCCGTTGGCCCGGCGGCGGGTGGCCGTCGTCGGGCTGCAGCGCAGCAATGCCGCCGTGGTGCGGTACCTGCTCGCACGGCAGGCGCGGGTGGAGGTCTACGATCAGAAGCCGGCCGAGGCACTGGCGCCGTACGTCGGGGCCCTGCCGGCCGGCACGCCGCTGCATGCCGGGCCGGACTACCTCGATCAACTCGACCGCCGCCTGGACGGGCTGGCCGCGATCTTCGTCACGCCCGGGATGCGCAAGAACCTGCCGCCGCTGCGGCGGGCGCGCACGTTGGGGGTGGCGCTGTGGACCGAGGCGGCGTACGCCCTGGCCGTGGCACCGCGGCCGGTCATCGGGATCACCGGCAGCTCCGGCAAGACCACGACCACCACCCTGGTCGGCGAGGTGGTGCGGCGCTGGCGGCCCGGCAGTCTGGTCGGCGGCAACATCGGGGTTCCCCTGCTGGACCGTCTGCAGGGTCTTGCGCCGGACGCCTGGGTGGTGATGGAACTCTCCAGCTTCCAACTCGAACTGGCGCAGCGCCCCCCGACCGTCGGCGCGCTGCTCAACCTGCGCCCAAACCACCTGGATCTGCACGGTTCCTTCGACGCCTACCAAGACGCCAAGCGCCGCATCTTTCTTGGACAGTCGCCGGGTGATTGGTGCGTCCTGGGGGTCGATGATCCGGTCGTGGCCGGAATGGCCGGCGAGGTGCCGGCGGGGCGGTTGGCGTTTTCAGGGGACCACCCCGTCGCGGCGGGGGCGGGTGTGGACGACGGGGCCGTGGTCTGGTATCCGCCCGACGCGTCGGCGTCCGGGCCGGCCCGGCCGTGGGCGGACCCCGGGCCGGTTCTTCCCCTGAGCTCGATACGCCTGCCCGGGGGCCACAATCGCCAGAACGTCGCCGCGGCGGCCGCCCTCTGCCTGACCGCCGGGGCGCCGCCGGACTTTGTGGCGCGGGTGGTCGCCGACTTTGCCGGCGTACCGCACCGGCTGGAGCGGGTGCGCGATTGGCGGGGCAGCCGCTGGATCAACGACTCGATCGCCACGACCCCCGATCGGGCGCTGGCGGCGCTGGATACCCTGGCGGGTGAGCGCATCGTCCTGTTGGCCGGTGGATACGACAAGGGGCTTTCGTTCGACGACTTCGGACAGGCGGTCGCGCGTTGCGTCGAACGGGTCCTGCTGTTTGGGGCGACGGCGCCGGCGATCGCCCGGGCCATCGCGGCCGGGTCGGCCCCGGATTGGCCGACGCCGGTGGAGATCGTCCCGGATCTGGCGGCTGCCGTGGCCATGGCGGCCGCGGACGTGCGGCCGGGTCAGGTCGTGCTCCTTTCACCCGCCTGTGCCTCGTACGATCAGTTCCGCGACTTTGAAGAGCGCGGCGAGCGCTTTCGGGCCCTGGCGGCCGCCCTGCCCGCGTCGGGCGGCTGATTCCCGCGGTTCGGATGGGGAAGGGTCCCAGACCGGGAGGGCGCGGCGCTGGTTGGCACGAATGCCCCGCGGCAGCAGCGGGGGGACGGTGGGGGCACGCGTGGGCGATTCGCGGCCGGCGGAGGCGGAAACCCTGGGCGCCTTTCAGCGACGCTACTGGCAGGCGTGGGACGGCGGCGATCTTGCCGGGGTGGGGGCCTGTCTGTCCGCCGACTTCCAAGGTCTGCTCGCGGGGCCGGACGGCGCGCCAGCGTTCGAGGTGGACCGCGAGGGCGTGCTGTCGCTGTTGCGCTCCTCGCTGCGCCAGGCGTCTGGGCAGCGCGTGCATTGGCGGCGTGACGGTGTGGTGGTGCTGGAGCGAGGTCCGGATGAGGCAGCGGCGATGATGCGCGTGGTGTGCGACTATCCCGACCGTCCGGAATGGAGCAACGTCGAACTCACCTTGGAGGCCTATCGGCGTGGCGACGACGGGCGTTGGCTCTTGGCGCGCGCCAGCAGCGAACGGCTGCGCTGAGCCGGACGCCGCCCGGCCTTGGGGAGCGGCCGCCGGGATGCGACGGGTCGGCAGGACGGGACACGAGGGACACGAGGGACGCGAGGGAAAGGAACGGTGCGGGTATGGGGGCTCCGAGCGACGGAGAGGGCGCCAGGGTCTGGATCATCCCGGATGGCTATCTGCCGCGCGGCGGGCAGGGCATCGAAAGCCACGAGGCCATCTGTGTGCTGAACACCGGCGGCGCGCCGGCGCGGATCGTGGTGACCGCGTACTATGCCGATCGCCCGCCGCAGTCCGGGGCGCCGGTGACGGTGCCGGCGGAGCGCGACGTCCATCTGCGGCTGGATGTCCCCGGGGAGATCGGCGGTCTTTCGATTCCCCAGGAGGTACCCTACGGGTTGCGTGTGGAGAGCGACCGCCCGCTGGTCGTCCAACACAGCCGCATGGATACGCGCCTGGGCGGCATGGCGCTGTTTACGACCCTGGGCCATCGCGTGTCTTGAGGCGGCGGGTCCGGGCCCGGCGCTTCAGGCGCCGGGCCCCCGCTCGGGCAGCCGTGGCAGGTCGGAGGCCAGGGGCAGCCGCTGGACGCGCGCCTGCTGCACGGTGCCGAGGCCGTACAGGCGGATGAAGCCGACGGCCGCCTGGTGGTCGAAGGCGTCGCCCGCCTCATAGGTGGCCAGTTCCTTGCTGTATAGGGAGACGGGGGAACTGCGGCCCACCACCCGGCACGTGCCGCGGTGCAGCTTCAGTACGACGTCGCCGCTGACGTGCCGCTGGTTGGAATGCACAAACGCCATCAGATCCTGGTGCAGTGCGCTGAACCATTTGCCGTTGTAGATGAGGTCGGCGTAGGCCGCCGATACCTCCTGCTTGAAGCGGGCGGCATCGCGGGTCAGGGTGAGGGTCTCCAGCGCGGCGTGCGCCTGGTGGAGCACGACGGCGGCGGGGGCCTCATAGATCTCGCGCGACTTGATGCCGACCAGGCGGTTTTCGACGTGGTCGATGCGGCCGACCCCGTGGTGTCCCGCCAGGGCGTTGAGGGTTTCGACCAGGGCGAGGTCGCTGCAGGGTTCGCCGTCGATGCTGACCGGCACGCCGGCCTCAAAGCCGACCCGGACCCGCGCGGGCTGCGGGGGCGTCCGCTCGATGGGCGCCGTCCATTCAAAGACGTCTTCCGGCGGCTCCACCGCGGGATCCTCCAGCACCCCGGACTCGATGCTGCGGCCCCACACGTTGGCGTCGATGCTGTAGGGCTTTTCCGAGGTGACCGGCACCTCGATGCCGTGTTCCGCCGCGTAGGCGCGCTCCTGGTCGCGCGTCATCGACCACTCCCGGATGGGGGCGATGACCTCCAGGCGCGGGTCCAGGGTCTGGACCGCCAGGTCGAAGCGCACCTGGTCGTTGCCCTTGCCCGTGCAGCCGTGGGCGACGGCGTCGGCGCCGTACTTGCGCGCCGCCTCCACCAGCAGAAAGGCGATCAGCGGGCGGGCCAGGGCGGTGGCCAGCGGATACTGGCCTTCATAGAGCGCCCCGGCCTGCAGCGCCGGGAAGACGAAATACTGCAGGAACATGTCGCGGGCGTCGACGACTTCGGCCGCGACGGCGCCGATGCGCAGCGCCCGCTCGCTGACCTGCTGGACGTCGCGGCCCTGGCCGAGATCCGCGGTCAGGGTGACGACTTCGGCGTCGTAGCGCTGCGCGAGCCAGCGGATGGCCACCGAGGTGTCCAGGCCACCGGAGTATGCCAGGACGATCTTGCGCGGCAACGGAACCCCTCCTCCAAGCAGCCTGTCCGCAGCGCAGCGGGCGTCGCAGACCGGCGTCCATTCCGCAAGGCGCGCCCGCGTCCCTGCCGTACGCATGAAAGGGCCGGTCCGGGCCCATGCTACTCCCAGGTCGGGCCAGGTTTGGTCTGGAGACGGAGGGGATGGCTTGCAGTATCCGGAGTTGGTGCGCCATCCGGGGAACGAGGCGCTGCACCAGGCCTTGGAGATATCCATCCTCGGCCTGGTGCGCGGTCACCCGCTGCACGTGCACGTCGAGGGGTTGCGGGGCACCGGCAAGACGACCGCGGTGCGCGCGGCGGCACGGTTGCTGCCCAGCATCCGGCGCATCCGCGGCTGCCCATACAATTGCGACCCCCTCGCCCCGCACTGTCCGCTGCACCGGGACCAGACGGGACCAGAGCGCGACGCGACGGCCGTGGAGGAGGTTCCGGCTCCGTTCCTGGAGATCTCCCCTTCGGCCAAGATCGGGACCGTGGCCGGCTCGATCGACCTGGCGCGCTTGACCGATCCCGAGCATCCGCACGCCGCCCTGCTGCCCGGCACCCTGGCGCGGGCCCACCGCGGGGTCGTCTTCGTCGACGAGGTCAACCGCCTCGCGGACATCGCCCCCGAACTGGCGGATGTGCTGCTGGACGTCATGGGGACCAAACCCGGCCGTTTGCAGATTGAGGAGACGGGCCTGGCGCCGGTGGTGCTGCCCTGCCGGGTGACCGTGTGGGCGGCCAGCAATCCGGATGAGGAGCCCGGTCCGCTCGGAGACATCCGGCGGCAGCTGGCGGATCGCTTTGATTTGATGGTGGCCATGCGTCGGCCGGCGGAGGTCGCCACCGTCGCCGCGGTCCTGGACCGGGACGATTTCGCGGGATCTCCGCCGCCCGATGCCGCGCGGGCCGCCGAGTGCCGGTTGCGTCAGCAGCTCCTGGAGCGGGCGGCCCAGGCGGTACCGGACCTGACGCCGGCGTGGCGGACGCTGCTCGCCGGGTTGTATTGCGAGTTCCAGATCGAGAGTCTGCGGGCCGTCCAGGCCTGGCAGAGCAGCGCCCGGCTGCGGGCGCAAGGCCAGGGGCGCAGCGTCGTCCACTACGCCGATCTTCGGGCGACGGCCGCCCTGGTGCTGGGCCATCGGCTGGAGCCGGAGGAACTCGCCCGCCTGCTGGACCGGCTGGAGCGGGAGGATCCGGCGCCGCGGCCGGCCCCCGCGGCGGCCCTGGCGGCATCGGCGGTGGCGGAGGTTGTTCGGCCGTCCGCTCCCGGTGTGGCACCGCCCGCGGCCCCGGCGCCGCCGGCCTCCGCCGGCCCGCCGCGGTCCCCGTCCCGCTGGTGGCGTTGGGGGCGTCCCGCCGCGCCGGCTGTCGCCGAGGCGGCCGACGGCGCACCCGGCGGAGCCGCCTGCGCCGCAGGGCCCGCTACGTCGCCCGCGCGGCCGACGGTTTCCGACCGCGCCGGGCGGCTGGCGGATCCCACGCGCCTGCCGCCCATCGCACCGCGCGCCGTGGCGACCTTCCTGCCCGATCTGCCGCCGGCGGAGTTGTGGACACCCTCCCGGCGCGCCGATGGTGCCGGCCCCGGGGGCGGTGCCGGCTGAACCCACCGGTTTTCAGTCCCTTTCCCGCCATGCGCTTTGCCATGCTGCGCGCCGCCGCCGAGCGGATGGGCGACGATCTGTCGCACGGGGTGCGTGTGGGTGAGTCGGCCGTGGCCAGCCTGCGGGTGCACCTGTTGTCTGCGGCGGATCCCGATACGGTGACCGTGCTCTTGGACCGCGACGCGGGTCAGGTCTTCTACCGCCGCCGCCAGCCCGGGCAGATCCTGCACCTGGACGTCTTTCACGCTCCGGGGCTGGTGCCCCCGGGGTGGGTCGCGCGCGCGTTTCAATCCGCCCTCGCCTGGTACCGCGCCGACTTCCCCGGGCAGGGTGGCGGCATCTGCGCGGATGGCTTCGACGCGCAAACCGCCGTGGGCGGTGGGCGCATCGGCGGCAGCCTGCAGGGCGGACAGCGGCCCGGGGTGCTCGCGGCCCACCGGGGTCATGTCCACCTGGCCGGGCGTCTGCCGCACGGCGACCTGGCGTTCTGCTTCTATCTGGTGGCGGCCGTCGAGCGCACGGTGGCCGCGGTCGGGCTGCCCCCGCGCAAGCCGCAGCGGGTGCTGTCGGCATGGGTCGGTCCGGCCGGTCCGGCCGACGCCGGACTGGAGGCGTACGCGGCGCTGACCGACAGCCGGCTCTCCGAGTCCGAAGACGCCCCTGCGCCGGCGGGGGCAACACCCACGGGTGCGGTCGCCGGCGCACACCCCGACGCCCTGGTGCCGGCCGCCGCGCGCCTCGCCGAAGACCTCGGCGGCGTTGAGGCCGCGCGGGCCATACTGGAGGGCCTGAGCCGTCCGGTCGCCCTCGGCGCCATGCGGCCTGTGGGCTGGAGCGGCCCGCGGCTGCGCGACGCCGTGGCCCACCTCGGCCGCGAGGGCCTGGCGGAGCCGCGGGGGGGCCTGTGGCGTTTGACCGACCGCGGCGAGGCGCTGCGCGGTACCTTCGGCCGGCGGCTGCGCGAAGTGGAGCTGGCCCTGCGCGTGGCCGCGCGGCACATCGCCGCACCGGCCGGACGCCGTGTCGGCGGCCGCGCTCCCCTGCAGGCCGGCGGCCGCGGCCGGCCGGGTTCAGCCGTCCGGCTGCCGCCGGGTGAGCGTTTGGGGGAGCTTGCCGTCGCCGAGACGGTGCTGGCGGCCGCCTCGCGTCTGTGCGGTACGGTCGGTCGCATCGGGGCGGTTCGGGCCCAGGACGTGCGCGTGCGCCGCCGCCGGCGGCCGCGGCGCGTCGACCTCTGCCTGCTGTTGGACGCATCGGCCAGCATGGAGGGCGAGCGGATGCGCGCCGCCAAGATGCTGGCGCGCCACCTGCTGCTGACCAGCCGCGACCGGGTGGCGGTGATGGCCTTTCAGGAGCGCGGCGCGGTGTTGGCCGTCGGGTTGACGCGCAACTACGCGGCGGCGGAGCGGGGGCTGGGCGACGTGGTCGCCGCCGGGTTGACCCCGCTGGCGGCGGGGTTGGCGGCCGCGCGGCAGTATCTGTGTCGGGCGCATGCGCGCCATGCCCTCCTGCTGCTGGTGACCGACGGCATCCCCACGGTCAGCGCCGGCGGGGGCAGCCCGCTGGAGGAGGCGTTGGCGGAGGCCGGCGGCCTGCGGGGCTCCGGGATCGCCCTCTCCTGCATCGGTCTGGAACCAAATGAGCACTACCTGCGCGAGTTGGCCCGTCGGGCCGGCGGCCGTTTGCACGTCGTGGCCGAACTGCGGCCGGACGTCCTCGCGGCGGTGGCGCGTGCCGAGCGTCTGCGTCGGTTGGAGGGGACGGCCGACCGCCGCGGCGCGACACGGTCCGGGGCGCCCCGCCCGTTATAATCCGCCCGCCACGAGCATAGGGGAGCACAGCGAGTCCCCGGCCGGTCCGCAGCGACGGCCGGGAGGCGGTGGGAGGGCTGCGCGTGCGCGTCTACGCGGACCTCTTTTTCGCATTGAACGCCGGGGCGGACTGGGCGCTCCTGGTGGTGGCGGGCCGCCTCGCCGGGTTGGACGCGCGGCCGTGGCGGCTCGTGGCCGCGGCCGCCGGAGGGGGAATGTATGCGCTGGCGGGGCTCTTGGTATCGGTGCCGCTACTGTTTTCGCCCTTTGGGGCCGTGGTTGCCGCGGCCGCCATGGCGTGGTGCGCCTACGCGCCGCTGCCGCCCCGCGCCCTGGTGCGCCTGCTGGGCTGCCTGTATGGGGCGGGGGCCCTCGCGGCCGGCCTGGCCCAGGCGCTGGCGGGGATGGGCGCCGGGGGATGGGGCGGGGTGCCGTGGTGGGCTCCGGTCCTGGGGCTCGGAGGGGCGCTCGCCATCGGCGGTTCGCTGCGCGATCGTTGGCGGCCGTCCCTGCTGCGTCCCCGCACCTGCATTTTGGAGATCGCGGTTGGTGACCGCACGGCCGTCTGCCGCGCCCTGGTGGATACCGGCAACGGATTGAGGGATCCATGCGGGGGAGGCCCGGCCATCGTGGTCGATGCGGCGGCGTTGCGGCCGATCGTGCCTCCGGCCCTGCTGGCGGCGATGGCGGCGGGGCCCTGCACCCTGCCGTCCGGTCTGGCGGAGGCCGCGGCGGCCCGCGGCGGTGGTGGACGCCGCCGGGTGGTGCGGCTGCGGCGCGGCGTTCGCTGCCGCGCGGTCGCCGGCGGCTGGATGGGACGGATCCGTCTGCTGCCCTTTCAGACCATCGGTGCGCCCGCCGGTCTGTTGTGCGCCTTCCGCCCGGACGCGGTTTGGCTCGGGACCGGGGGGGGGCGGCGGCGCGTGCGGGCGGTGGTGGGGGTCAGCGCCCAACCGCTGGATCCGCTGGCGCGTTTTGCCGCGGTGGTGCCGGGTTCCGTCGTCGCGGCGCCGGGGCCGGCGCTGGTGAAAGCGGCATCGGTGTGACCAGACGCGCACCCCGGTCCAGGGGTGTCCAGGGGGTGGAGCGGGTGATGGGGCGGACGGCGGACCCAAAGCACGGCGCGGGGTGGTGGACGCGGTGGACGGCGGGGTGGTGTGGCGCCTGGTGGCGGCTGCGGGCCTGGATGGCCGGGCCGGCGCCCCTCCACTACATCGGCGGTTCGGAAAGCCTGCCGCCCCCGCTGACCGCGGCGGAGGAGCAGCGGTTGATCGAGCGCCTCGCCGCGGGGGACGGGACGGTCAAGACGGCGCTGATCGAGCGCAACCTGCGGCTGGTCGTGTATATTGCCCGCAAGTTCGACAACACGCGGCTGGCGATCGAGGATTTGATTTCCATCGGCGCCATTGGACTGATCAAGGCGGTCAACTCCTTTGACCCCTCCAAGCGTATCAAGTTGGCGACCTATGCCAGCAAATGCATCGAGAACGAGATCCTCATGTTCCTGCGCCGTTCGGCGCGTACCCGCGGCGAGGTGTCGTTTGACCAGCCGCTCAACGTGGATTGGGACGGAAACGAGTTGCTGCTGCAGGACATTCATGGTACGGACCCGGACCTGGTCTACCGGGATGCCGAGGACGAGGTGGACCGCAACGTCTTGCGCAAGGCGCTGACGATGCTCGGCCGGCGCGAGCGTTCGATTGTGGAGTTGCGCTACGGCCTGCGCGACGGGATCGAGCGCACCCAAAAGCAGGTGGCCGACTGCCTGGGAATCTCGCAATCGTACATTTCACGCTTGGAAAAGCGCATCATTCGCCGGTTGCGCCAGGAGATGCAGCGGACCGGCTGACGGCCCGACCGCGCCCGGGAACCATTCCTCGTCAGGGGGCGTCGTATCTGGCATTGCCGGCTGGGGGCGCCATCGACAACAACCGTGGTTGTCGGTATGCTCCCTAGCGGGGAATCCGCTACGGTCGGCGCCCCCGCGAGGGAGTGAGTCCGTGCAGGCACCGTCACTGCCCCCCAGGGCCGCCCAGCGTCGCCGCCCCAAGCGGCGGTTGGCTCGGCGCGGTTGGGTCAAGCTCGCCGGTTTGGTCGTGATCCTTGTTGGGGCCGCCGCGATGGCCGTTCAGGCGGCCGGGGGGCCACGCAATTTGTTGGTGGGGATCGTTGGCCGCGTCACCGCTGTGGCGCAGCCGAAGAACGTCGGTCCAACGGTGCCGCTGCGCCGCAACGAACCGTTCAGCGTACTTGTGCTGGGCACCGAACGCGCCCCGAACTATGCCGGCCCCAACCTCACGGACTCGATGATGGTCCTG
>DAHWHT010000278.1 GCA_027335515.1 Clostridia bacterium | reverse complement strand
CGCCGTACGAATACCAGGTGCCGGAACGGGAGACGACCCCCAACTCGCAGCCGATGTCGATGAGGTCTCCCTCATGCGAGATGCCGCTGCCGTAAAGGATGTCGAACTCGGCCACCCGGAAGGGCGGTGCCACCTTGTTTTTGACCACCTTGGCCCGCACGCGGATGCCCGTGGTCTCCTGGCCCTGCTTGAGGGTCTCGATGCGGCGCACCTCGATGCGTACCGAGGAATAGAACTTCAGGGCGCGCCCGCCGGGCGTGGTTTCCGGCGAACCGAACATCACGCCGACCTTTTCGCGGATCTGGTTGGTGAAAATCAGGCAGGTCTTGGACTTGCTCACCGCCCCGACCAGCTTGCGCAGGGCCTGCGACATCAGGCGCGCCTGCAGGCCGACGTGGGTGTCCCCCATCTCGCCCTCCAACTCGGCGCGCGGCACCAGAGCGGCCACCGAGTCGACGACCACCACGTCGACGGCACCGGAGCGGACCAGGGCCTCCGCGATCTCCAATGCCTGCTCGCCCGTGTCGGGTTGGGAGATCAGCAGGTTCTCCACATCAACCCCAAGCCGCTCGGCGTAACCGGGGTCCAGGGCGTGTTCCGCATCCACCATGGCGGCGATACCGCCCAGCCGCTGCGCGGATGCCATCGCGTGCTGGGCGAGCGTCGTCTTGCCGCTGGACTCGTGACCATAGATCTCGACGACGCGGCCGCGGGGCAGGCCGCCGACACCAAGGGCGATGTCCAAGGCAAGCGAACCGGATGGTACCGTCTCCACCTGCATCCGGGCGCTGACCTCACCCAGCTTCATAATCGAGCCCTTGCCGAATTGCCGCTCGATTTGCGTGATCGCCGTCTCCAGCGCCTTTTCTTTATCCACCACTCGGGCACCCCCGTCGTTTGCAGCCGTAATCCAGTTTATGGCACCGCGCGGCGGCCGGCAAGCGGCCAGGACCCAAGCTCCGTGTAGCGCGCCCCGCCCGGGTCAAGCTGCGACCGCCAAAGCACCACCTGCAGGACCCGCATCCGGGCCCAGACGCGCCCCGTGCCCGCACGCAGCCAGGACGCCGCGTCCCGGGCGGCGGCCTGCGGCGCAACCCGCGACCGGCGCCGCGCCAGTGTGACGTGGGCCCGCAGCGGCCGGCGGTCCACCGAAAAGCCCACCCGATGCAGCGCGTCGCGCACCCGCGCGGCCAGCGCCACCATCGGTTCCGTGCCGGAGGCACAACCCGCCCACAGCGCCGTTGGACCGCGCCGGTCGGGAAACGCACCGAGCCCCGCCAGATCGAGAAAAAAGCCCGCCTGATCCGCCAGCCCCGCATCCAAGACCTGCGCCAGGCGCTTGTCCACGCCGTCGGGCAGGGCGCCGAGAAACGCCAGCGTCACGTGGCGCTGGCCCGGTTGCACCGTCCGCCATGCGTCCGCCGGCAGCGTGCCCAGGTGCGCGTCCAGTTCCGGCGTGGGCAGGGTGCAGGGCACCGCGATAAACAGACGTTGCGTGGCCACGGCACCCCCGTTCCAACCGGTGCTCCAACCGGTGCTCCAACCGGTGCGCATGCCTCCCGCCGAACACGTGCCCGACCGCAGGCGCAGGTGTTCGGCTCGGCGTGGGCCGACTCCTGCCGGCCCGGCGCCCCGCCCGCCAACAAAACCCTCCTGACGTGCGTCGCCGTTACGTTTACACTCGTGGGTGGACACGCCCAGCCCTGGTGGATGTTCCCTGGGTCGCCGCCCACCCCCGGATGTGGGAGGCGGGTCCCGAAAAGGAAGGCGACGCCAGGGTCCCGCATGGAACCACCGGCCCCCGGTTTTCGTCCCTGCGTTCAGACCGCACACCGTTCCGGATGGAGGAGGGGCCCCCCCATGAAGACCGACGCCGCAAGCAAAAGACCACACCGCATCCAGACGCGTCTGGCCGCCATCTGCGCAGGCCTTGCCGTCACCGGCAGTCTGGCGCTGGCGCCGGCAGCCTTCGCGCAGTCCGCCGCAGCGGTTCCCTACAGCGACGTCACCGGAAACGCGCACCTGACCGCGATCGAATTCCTCACGGCGGAGGGCGTGCTCCAGGGCTATCCCAATGGCACCTTCCAACCCCAGAACCAGATCACCCGCGCCGAGTTTACGGCCGCCGTCGTCCGCCTGCTCGGCCCCAAGGCCCAGCAGGCAGCCACCGCGCTGTCCAATCTGACCCCGTCGTTCAAGGACGGCGCGCAGATTCCCACGTGGGCCTGGGGCTACGTCAACTACGCCCAGGGCCAGAAGCTGATCCAGGGCTACCCGGACGGGACCTTCCGCGCCAACCAAAACATCACGATGGTTGAGGCCGCGGCGATCCTGCTGCGCGCCATCGGGGACACCGCGGCCGTGCCCAGCGGCAACTTCCAGAGCGCCTACACCATCGCCACGTACAACCTCGGGTTGAATCAGGGGGTTCACTTCGTCGCCGAACTCCCCGCGACGCGCGGCGAGGTGGCCCAGATGGCCTATGACGCCGCGATCACGGCACCGACCCTGCAGTCGGGCTACACCTCCGGGTCGCCGACCGGCACCCCGCTGTACATGGGCGGCGCCGGGGCGGCGCAGACCGCATGGTCCGGGACCGTGAGCGGCGTGAGTTCGAACACGATCACCCTGACCAACGCCCAGGGAACCCAGATCCTCAACGCGGGGCTCGCCTCCAAGTACTACCTGGCCGGCGCCGCCGACATCACGAACCTGCAGGGCGCCCAGGTACTCGTGGCGGAAAACGCCAACGGCCACGTGAACTTCATCTCCGTGCAGTCCGGCGCCCAGCAGAACAACGGCACGCTGGCCGTCTCCACCACCGCGACCCCGGGCGGATACAACCGCGTCAACGCCTGGACGGTGCAGTCGACCACCAACAGCGCCTACGGGCTTCTGCTGAGCAGCGGCGCGGTGGTGCCGCTGGTCAGCCTGATCTCCAACGGCGGCACCCAGTACTACTTCAACGCCCCCAGCGCCGGGGTCAGCGCCGACACCCGCGATTTGGTCGGCGGCGTGGCCCAACTGGTGCCGGGTGCGTCCATCAGCACGGTCCTCAACAGCGCCGGCCAGGCGGTCACCGTCTACGCCACCGCGCCCACCCACGGCCTTGGCGTCGTCACGGCCGTCAACACCGCCGACAACACCCTGACGTACGCCACCGGCAACACCGACGGCACAGCCAACGTCGCCGCGATCCAACCCTGGACCACGCTCACCCTCAACGGATCGGCGACCACCCTGGGCAGCCTGCAGCCGAACGACGTCGTGGCCGTCAGTCTGGTCGGCAACGGCAACGGCGGCGACACGAACGCCACGACGATCGCCGCCACGCGCCAAACCGTGAGCGGCACGATCCAACAGATTCAGACCTCAAGCGGCAGCCCCACCCAGATCACGCTGGCCGAAAGCGGCGGCACCAGCAAGACCGTCTCCGAGGACGCGCGCTTTGACGCCAACGGCGTCAACCTCGCACCCGGAACGGCCCTGATCCTGGCGATGGACGCCCAGGGCCAGGCCCGCCTGGCACTGCCCGCCGTCGCGCCGCAGGTCGTCGTCCAGGTGGAGTCGACCGGCACCACCTCCACGGCGACGAGCAGCGGAACGGTGACCCAGAGCACGATCGTGGTCAACAACCTCGGCCAGTCCACGACCTACACCCTGGCCAGCGGCGTGTCCGCGCCGCAACCGCAGGCCGGTGTCGGCTACCTGGCGGTTCTGACGATGCAACCGGGAACCAGCACGGTCACGGCCGTGGCGCAACTGCAACCGTTCACCGCCCCCAGCGGCGATACGCTGCAGGTGTATAGCGACCAAAACGGCGCCATCATCGTCCGGGAGATGAACGCCTCGGGGCAGGCGACCGGCAACGCCTTCGCGGTCATGCAGTCCCAGGGCGCCGTGGCCTACACGGGCCAGACCTTCGTGGCCTTCGGCAGCGTGCCCACCAACCAGACGGTGCAGCTTTGGCAGGACTCGGCCGGCACCATCCTCGGCATCACCTACTGATCCCGATCCGGCGGACCCGGTCCCATCCGCGAGGGGCGGCCGCCATCCGGCGCACCGCCCCTCGCCCTTGTGACCCAGGCCCACCCCGCGTTGCGCCGCTTTGCCGCTCAGCCGCGCGCCCGGTGCGCACAGCGCGGGCAGCCGTCGCAGACGTCCACCGCGCCCGCGAACACCTCCGCGAGCGTGGTGAGCGCATCCCCGGAAAGCGCTCCGCCACCGGGCAGGTGCAGTTCCACCCGCCGCGGCGCCAGCGTCACCAATGCGCTGACCAGAAGGTCTTCCGTGCCCACCGCGCGCGCCTCCGCCAGGTCCGCCACCTCCGCGTCCGGTCCCAGGCCCATGCCGCTGTCGTCCTCCAGGGAAAAGAGGCCGTCGGGTTGCAGGAGGCAATGGACCCGAGGCGGACGATCGCCGCGGCTCTCCACGACGTGGCGCAGCAAGTCCAGGAATTCGCGATACTCCCGTTCGAGGACGAAGTCCTCCACCGCCTGATCGACCGCGGTCGCCAGCTCGTCCATGTAGTCCTTCAGACGAAAGGTCACAAAGCCGTCGAGCACGACGCAGCGGTGGCAGCCCAAATACTCGACCAGGCACCGCCGGATGCGGCCGCGCCGGCCGGTGGGCCCGTCCAAGCCGCTGGCCAGCCGCGCCTGCGCCAGGGCGATGATGCGGGTTTGCTCCTCGGGCCCGAAGCCGGTATACCGCTGGCCTACCAGCCGCCTCAGGCGGTCGGGCTGCCGCACGCCGACGATCCAGTCGGTCAGGGCCCCCGCGAGCGCCGACCCCACCGCCTCGGGGGGGGCCGCGACCTCGAAGCGATACTCCAAGAAGGTCAGCGAACCACGAACCGTTGCGCCCCACGCCAGGGGCCCGGCCAGTGGGGAAAGCGCGGCCGAAAGCGCCGTTGTCACCCCGGCCGTTGGCCCGTCCACGGCGACCGTCCACTGTTCCAGCACACACGCCCCCGCGCGGCCCCGCGGCCACCGCGCCTAGGGTATGCGGCGGCGGCCAGACTATGCCCGCGGCGGCCGCAGTTGGTGCCGCCGCGCGAGTTCGGCGGCAACCTCCTCGGGCCCGATGCCGAGCGCGGCAGCGACCACCACCCAATGGAAGGCCAAATCCGCCAACTCGCCGATGGTGGCCTCGCGGTCCGTGCCCGCCCCGGCGAGCACCACCTCGACGGCCTCCTCGCCGAGCTTTTGCAGCGCCCGCCCCGGGCCGGCCGAAAGCAGCGAGGCGACGTAGCTGCCCGCGGGCCGCGTGCGCGCCCGCTCGGCCACGATCCGGACCAGTCCATCCAGCACCGGCCCGAGGGAGGCTGGGTCCGCCGCCGCAGGACCCTCCGCCTCCCAAGGTTCGACCTCGGTCGGTTCGCCCCGGAAAAAGCAGGTGTCTTCGCCGGTGTGGCACGCCGGCCCATGGCGCCGCACCCGATACAGCAGGGCGTCCGCGTCGCAGTCCCAGCGCACCGCCGCGACCTCCAGGGCGTTGCCCGACGTCTCCCCCTTGCGCCAAAGGGCCCTGCGGCTGCGCGACCAAAACCAGGCCCGCCGCTCCTGCACGGTGCGCCGCACGGCCTCGCGATCCGCATAGGCCAGCATCAACACCCGTCCGTCGGCCACGTCCTGGACCACCACCGGCACGAGCCCGTCGCCGTCGTAGCGCAGATCCAGCCAGACCGCCTCCGGCCGGACCGGCACCGCATCACCGCCCATCACGCGTCCTCCCCCGGGGGCCGGATGGGCAGGCCGCAGCCCGCCAGGTAGCGCTTGAGTTCCGGGATGCGCAGCTGGCCGCGGTGGAACAGGGACGCCGCCAGTGCCGCATCGGCAACCCCGGGCGCGAGCACGTCCCGGAAATGCTCCGGCGCCCCGGCTCCCCCCGAGGCGATCACCGGAATACCGGCGGTCGCCGAAACGCGCCGGCACAGTTCCAGATCGTAGCCGGCCCCGACGCCGTCGGCGTCGATGCTGTTGAGCACCAGTTCTCCCGCGCCGAGCGCCTCGCCCCGGGCGGCCCACTCCAGGGCATCGATCCCCGTCGGGCGGCGGCCGCCGTGGGTGACCACCTCCCAGCGGAGGGCGCCGCCGTCGACGACCCGGCGGGCATCGATCGAAAGCACGATGCACTGGGATCCGAACTGGGCGGCCCCGCGGGCGATCAGGTCGGGGTCGGCGATGGCCGCACTGTTGACCGACACCTTGTCGGCACCGGCCCGCAGCAGGTCCCGCATCGCCGCCACCGAGCCGACCCCCCCGCCGACCGTCAGCGGGATGAAGGCCGCCGCCGCGGTGGCCTCAACGGTCTCCAGGATGGTGCGGCGCCCGTCGGCCGACGCGGTGATGTCGTAGAAGACCAGTTCGTCGGCACCCTCGGCGTCGTACCGACGGCACAACGCAACCGGGTCGCCGATATCTTTGGTGTCCACAAAGCGAACGCTCTTGACCACCCGCCCGGCGTCGATATCCAGACAGGCAATGATCCGTCGCGCCAGCACCTCACAGCCCCCCCTGGCCCTGGCCGGCGCCATCCCCGCCGAACGCCGCGGCCGCCAGCGCCTCGGCGAGCGTCACACGCCCCGCATACAGCGCCCGGCCGAGGATGGCACCGCATACCCCCCGCGGGCGCATGGCCGCCAGGGCCCGGACGTCCTCTGCCGTCGTCACCCCGCCGGAGGCCATCACCTGCAGCCCATGGTCGGCGATGCGGCGAATGCCCTCCAGGTCGGGTCCGGCCAACATGCCGTCCCGCTGGACCTGGGTGTAGACGGCGCGCTCGGCGCCGGCGGCCCGCAGCCGAGCGGCGACCGCCCCGGCATCCAGCCCGGTGCGTTCCTGCCAGCCCGCCACGGCCAGTTCCGCGCCCCGCGCGTCCAGCCCGGCGACAATCCGCCTGGGCCCCCACTTGGCGAGCATGGCGCCGAAAAAGGCGGGGTCCAAGGCCCGCGTGCCCAAGACCACCCGGTCCACCCCGGACGCAAACGCGGCGTCGACGTCACTCTCCCGGCGCAGGCCGCCGCCGAACTGC
>DAHWHT010000272.1 GCA_027335515.1 Clostridia bacterium | reverse complement strand
AGGTGAGTTCGACGCCGGCGACGCCGCCGCTGGCGTTGGTGAAGCCGAGCAGGGATCCCATGAAGAAGCCGGACGGGTAGCGGCGGATGGACGTGGTGTGGGTATAGACGCCGGGCAGGTGCAGGTGGGCGATGGCGGCAGCCTGACCGGCGGTGATGCCGCGCTGCACCACCGCATACTGACCGCGGCCGGCGAGGGTGTGGGCCAGCGTTCCCGCTGAGACCGTCAGGATGTGGGCGAGGGCGGCCGCCTCCGCGCGAGGGTGGCGGACCAGACGGGGATCGGCGGTGACATCGGCGGCGGGGACGGAGACGGCGAGCACCTGGCCGTTGCGCGCCAGGATCTCACCGCGCGGCGCCCCCAGCACCTGCGTGTGGGTGCGCTGCAGCCGTCCCGCCGCGGCCCACTGTGCCCCGTGCACGACCTGAACGTCGACCAGGCGCAGCGCCAGCACGAAAAACAGGCCCACCGCCCAGACGCGCGCCACGCAGGCGCGCCGCCGGAGGGTGGTCGGGACTTTTCGTCCGGGGCGGCGCCCAGTCACGCGTCAAACCTCCCGCCGGACGGGCCTGACACCCGTTTGGTCCGGCGCGGCGCCCATTCGCGTCCAAGGTCGGTTTCCCTTTGCGCCCCGGTGCCCCGCCCGGACCGGCGCCCGGCGGCTGGAACCCAAGGGGACACGCCGGAATCAGGTTGGTTGCGCGGCGGGGAGGCCGCGGTCAGGGCTCTCCGGGTGCGGACGGCGCTGCCTCCTGCCGCAGGGTATCCAGGGTGCGCTCCAGGGCGGTTGCCGGAACGGCGATCCCGGCCTCCAGCCCGCGGCGTCTGGCCGGGCTCAGGGACCGGGTGGGGATGTTGGTGGGTCGCGCGCGGCCGGGATCGCCGGGAGGTCCCGGGCGCACCACGACAAACCCCGCCCTGGATTGCAACGTATAGGTGGAATCCCGGCAGTCCGGCAGGGTCCGCACCAGCACGAGCAGGTCGCGGGTGAAGGTGGTGATGCGGTAGCCGCGCAGGATCCGCGCCGCCGCGCTCTGATCCAGCCCGACCAGGCCCACCGGCACCGGACCGGCGCCGGACGCCCCCTGGGGATCGCGCGCGCACTGGGGATACTGGACTTCAACCTGCACCCGTGCGTCCGCGGCAAGGGTCGGACCGGTCGGCGGTCGCGTCCGGCGCGGCTGCGCCCGGTTTGACGATGAGGCCGCGGTACGCGGCGGGCGCGGGGCGGCGACGGCGATGGTCCATGGCGGCGGCTGGAGCGAAGTCCGGGGGGCGGCCGCAAGGAGGGTCGGAAGGAGGGCCGCAAGGAGGACCGCAAGGAGGACCGCAAGGACAACCGCGGCCGTGACCATCCCCGCCAGCTTGCGGTGCCGCACCTTTGACCTTCCCCCTTCCGCGGTAGGGTGGTCCGGGATCGCCCGTCGTATGTGCCGAGCGCGGCGGTCGGCCGGGCCACCGGCGCCGCAGGAGAGGAAAGGTTGGCCGCGGCGTCGAACCGCAGGATGGGGCATGGCGGCCCCTTGGGGGAGTGCCTGCTGCGCGTGTTGGGCATCGATCCCGGGATTGCGACCTGCGGATTCGCCGTTGTGGATCAGGGGCCGGGCGCCAGGCGCGCCGCGGCGGTGGTGTTTGGTGCGATTCGCCCCCGCGGGCCGGGGGATCTCAAGCGGCTGGTGGAATTGCACCGGGCCATCGGGCAGATGATTGCCGAGCACGGACCCGGGGCGGCGGTGGTCGAGCGGCTCTACCACAATCGCAACGTACGTACCGCCGCGGCGGTGGGCCAGGCCCGCGGGGTGATCCTGCTTGCGCTGGCCCAGGCGGGGGTGCCGGTGGACGAGGCGACCCCCACCGAGATGAAGCTCGCCGTGGCCGGGTATGGCGGGGCGGACAAGCGGCAGGTCGGGGCCATGGTCGCGGCGCAGTTCGGGCTGGCGCGTCCGCCCACACCCGACGATGCGGCCGATGCCCTGGGGCTCTGCCTCTGGTGGCTGCAGGGACGCGGCCTGCGTGCGCGCCTCGCCGTGGGCACGCAGGGGGGTGGGCGGATGTGATCGCATTTCTGTGCGGTCAGGTTGCAGCCCGTGGTGGGTCGTGGGTGGATGTGGACGTCGGGGGCATCGGCTTCCACCTCCTGGTGTCGGGCCACGCCGCTGCGGCCATGCCGGCTCCGGGGGCGCCGGTGCGCTTGTTGACCAGCCTGGTGCTGCGGGAAGACGGCGCCACGCTGTTTGGCTTTTGCGACGAAGCGGAGCGCGATGCCTTCGGAGCCCTGACCGGTGTGACCGGTGTGGGCCCAAAGCTGGCGTTGGCGGTGCTTTCCGCTCTGACCCCCGCCGCGTTGTCGCGGACCCTGGAGGCGGAGGACGTGGCCGCCCTCTGCCGCGTCTCCGGGGTCGGACGGAAGACCGCCCAACGGCTGATTCTGGAACTTCGCGGTCAACTGGCGCCTGCGGTGGACGCGGCGTTGGCCGACTCAGGCGGCGATGGTCCTCAGGCGGAGGCGCGCGCGGCCCTCGTGGCCCTCGGCTACGCGCCCGCCGATGCGGCAAGCGCCGTGCTTTCCGCCTCGTCACCCGGCGCCGACGCCGCATCCCTGGTGCGCGCGGCGCTCCGCGGCCTGGGGGCCGGGCGCTGACCGGCGGCCGGCCGCTTGCGCATTCGGGGGTGGGCGCGGCGCACCGCGGTGCCCGATCCGCGGCGCGGGGTCCGTCTGTCGCCTGCGCTCCGCAAGAAGGGGCAAATCCAAGGCCGAAAGGGGCGGAATCCTGGTCGGGCGGACGTGTGGAAGACCGAGCGGTCGGTTGGTACACATTTTCTCTACCAGGAGAAGCAATGGCGGAACGGCGGGTCGCGCCGGAGTCCCAGGGCGGGGAGACCGACGAGCCGGAACTGGAGCAGGTGCTCCGTCCCAGCTGCCTTGCGGACTTTGTCGGTCAATCGCGGGTGCGCGGGCACCTGGAACTGGCGATTCGCGCCGCGCGGGCCAGAAAGGAACCCCTGGACCATGTGCTCTTGTATGGTCCGCCCGGACTGGGCAAGACCACCCTTGCCCACATCCTCGCGCACGAACTCGGGGGGGCGATCCGTGTGACGTCCGGACCCGCGATCGAGCGGCCGGGCGACCTGGCGGCGATCCTGACCAACCTTGAGGCGGGAGACATCCTGTTTATCGACGAGATCCATCGGCTGGGCCGGCAGGTGGAGGAAGTGCTGTATCCGGCCATGGAGGACTTCGCCATTGACATCGTCCTGGGGAAGGGGCCCAGTGCCCGCAGCCTGCGGTTGGACCTGCCCCGTTTCACCCTCTGCGGCGCCACGACGCGTGCCGGAGCGCTGACCCAGCCGCTGCGGGACCGCTTCGGGATCGTGGAACGTCTGGAGTACTATGACGAGGCCGATCTGGGGCGGATCGTGCGGCGATCGGCCCGGGTGCTCGGGGTGGAATTGGACGACGCCGGCGCGGCGGAGATCGCCCGCCGCGGGCGCGGCACCGCGCGGGTGGCCAACCGCCTCCTGCGCAACCTGCGCGACTTCGCCCAGGTCCACGGCCGGGGCCGCATCGACGCGCAGGTGGCGGAGCGCGCGTTCGCGTTCCTTGAAATCGACGCGCGCGGCCTGGATCCTTCGGATCGGCGCTTGCTGCGCCTGATGGTGGATGCGTATGCGGGCGGTCCGGTGGGCATTGCGACCCTCTCGGCCGCTTCGGGTGAAGAGGCGACCACGCTCGAGGACGTGGTCGAGCCGTATCTGATGCAGTTGGGATTTTTGCAGCGGACCACACGCGGCCGGGTGCTGACCGCCCGCGCGTACGCACACCTCGGGATACGCCCCCCCGCCGACGGTGCGGCGGCGCAGGGCCCGCAACCTCGGGCGTTGCTTTAGAAGAAGAATGCGGCATTGGCAGTTTATGCTGCCCCCATAAGAAGCTCCGTGCGATCGAACTTTGGTGATGAGGGCGGAGGTGGCCGGGTGCTTCGCCCCCGGAAGGCGGAACAGCCGGGTGGGGCCGTCCTCGAGGATCGGCTTCAGGCCGCCCAGGCCGGGGAGCGTGCGGTTCGGGACGCGCTGATCGCCGAGCATACCCCGCTGGTGCTGCGTGTCGGGGCACGCGTCTGTGGGCGGTACCTGCGTGTGGGTCGGGACGACGAGGTGAGCGTTGGACTTGTGGCGCTCAACGAGGCGATCGACCGTTACCGATCGGGATCCGGGGCATCGTTTGCGGCCTTCGCCGAAATGGTCATCCGTCGCCGCCTCATTGACTATTTTCGGCGGGAGGCCGGTCGACGCGAAACACCCTTCAGCGAGTTGGAGCAAGAGGATGAAGAAGGCGCCGCCTGGAGCCCGGTGGAGTTGCACCGTGCCCAGGAGATCGACCGCGATCGGCGGATGGCGGAGGACCGGCGGGCCGAAATCGGCGAGTTCGAGGTCTGTTTGCGCGCCTACGGCATCAGCCTGGCGGACCTCGTGCGCCAGAGTCCGCAGCACGCCGACGCCCGGCAGCGTGCCGTGGCGGTTGCCAAGGCCATCGCGGAGGATCCGCGCTGGAGCGCCCACCTGCGGGCGCACCGGTCGCTGCCGCTGCGGGAGTTGGAAGGACGGCCGGAGTTTGGCGTCAGCCGCAAGACTCTGGAACGCCAGCGGAAGTTCATTATCGCGGTCGCGGTGATCCTGATCGAGGGCCTCCACAGCCTGCGCGCATACGTGCCGGGGGCTTAGCGCGGACCGTGGTCCCGGACGCAACTGGATGGCGGACGCCCCGGGTGAACGGCTCAAGAGGGCGCACGGCGCAGAGGATGGCGATGGACGGTGGCGCGGAGAATGGATGACCACAACGACTCGGGCCCGCGGTCCCCCGGTGTGGTCCTGCGCGTCCGCGGTCGCGGCGCCCTGGTGTTGGCGGATGGGCGGTTCGTGCGGGTTCGCGCCCTGCCCGGGTGGGCAGCCGGGGACGAAGTCTGGGTGGCGCCCGCGGCCGTCGGCGGCTGGCGCTCCACGCGGCTTCGCTGGTGGATTGCCTCGGTGTCCACCGCCTCGATCGTCGCCGGGGGACTCCTGGCTTCCGGGGTGGCGTCCGCCCACGTGGCGGCGGTCGTTTCCATCGACGCGCGGCCCAGCGTGCAACTGGCGGTGAACTCCGCGGGGCGCGTCATCGCCGCGACCCCGATCGACACCTCCGCCCAGCGCGTGTTGGGTCAGGTGAACCTCCGCGGGCTGCCGGTGAGCAGGGCCATTGATCTGCTCGTGCAGCGGGCCGCGGCCGATGGCTATCTGCGGCCGGCCAGTGCGCAGGCGATCCTGGTGACGGTCGCCCCGGCGGTGTATCGCCAGCAGAGCGTTCCCTCCGCGGTGACCAGCGGGGTGGCGGACGGGCGGGCGAGTGCGTCTGCCTTCCTTGCCCGGCGCCACGTGTCGACTCCGGTCGACGTGGTCTCCGCTCCCGCCGCGGCGGTGCCGCAGGCGAGCCGCGCCGGATTGAGCGTCGGTCGTTGGGCGGTCTACCAGGGGTTGACACAGGCCGGGTTGCACGCGCAGGCGAACGACTTTCGCAAGTCGGTCTCCGACGGCATCGAAAAGGCGGGTATACCCCCTTCGGCGGTCGCCGCGGTGCTGCAGGCGTATGCCGGGCAGGATCCCACGGAGTTGCGGGCGGTGGTGAACGCCGCGCGGCATGGCGCCAGCACCGCGCAGTTGGTGCGCATGATGCACGCGGTTTCCACGCCGCCGTCCACCGGCGGCCAGGCCGCGCGCAAGTCCAATTCGGCGCCGAAGCCTGGCCGCGGTGCGGCCGACAAGCGTGGGCTGCGAGGGGGTGTCGTGCCGCCCCTCGGTCCGGGCGTAGGGGTGGGCTCTTCCGCCAGCGCGTCGGGCGCGCGTCCGACGCCCGGCGGCACATCCGCACCACCGCAGTCGCGCCCCGGTCGCGTTGAGAGCCTGCTGCGGCGACTGGGGCAGCTCTGGTGGCACAAGGCAAACAAGGTGTCCGGGGACACGAGCCATGGCGACGGAGGCAAAGCGCAACCCGGCAAGGCGCATACGTCCTCCAAGAATCGGCAAGCCGCGGCCAAGGCCAAGGCCAAGGCGATCGCCAAGGCGAAGGCCAAGGCCCGCAAGGCAGCCAGGCGGGCGGCGGAAAAGGCCAAGGCGGCCGCCAAACGACTGGCCCGTCAGGCAAAGCGAGACGCTGCCGCGAGCGGTCTTTCGGCATCTGCGAACCCTGCGGCGCAAACCGGCGGCGCAGCGTCCGACGCGTCGTCGGCCGGGTCGCTTCAGATTTCGACCCAGGAGCGGGCCTCCCGTCGGTCCCAACGGCTGCCGCTGCCGGCCAATCCGTTTTGGCCCATGCTGGCCGGGCCGCCGTCCTGATCCCCGGCGCGGCGTTGGCTGGATGCGCGACCGTGCGCTAGACTGCGTGGGTGCGGTGGGTGCCACTGCGGCAGGAGGACGGCGCGGGGCTTGGATACGGCCGCCTTTGACTACGAACTTCCACCCGAACGGATTGCACAAGAACCCTTGGCCCGCCGCGACCAGGCGCGCCTGCTGGTGCTGCACCGCACGGACGGGCGGCTGGAGCACCACCACGTCTTTGACCTGCCGCGGCTGTTGGGACGCGGTGATGTGTTGGTGGTCAACGACACACGGGTGCGACCGGCCAGGTTGCGCGCCCGCCGTGAAAGCGGTGGGCAGATGGAGTTGCTGCTGCTGCGTCCGGACGGGGGTGAGCGGGAGTGGCTGGCCCTGGCACGACCCGCGCGCCGCGCCCGCCCCG
The DNA here is from genome assembly GCA_027335515.1 of Clostridia bacterium. Next base: position 9,377 of record DAHWHT010000272.1, on the reverse strand, counting down.
GTGAGTGGTTGACCCTGGTGCCTCCGGACGGCCTGGTCCTACCGCCGGCGCGCCTGCGGATCCTGGCGCGGTTGGAGGACGGTGTCGTGCGGCTGGGCGTGCCCGCAGAGGCCGGAGCGTCCCTGCAGGCATACGGCGCAGTGCCCCTGCCGCCCTACATCCGGGCGCCCCTGCGGGATCCGGAGCGTTACCAGACGGTGTACGGGCGCGTGGAGGGTTCGGCCGCCGCGCCGACGGCCGGCCTGCACTTCACCCGGGAGTTGCTGGAGCGGCTGGACGGCGCCGGGGTGCGGACCGCCGGCCTGACGCTGCACGTGGGGCTGGGAACCTTCCGCCCGCTTGCCGCCGCGCGCATTGAGGACCACACCATGCACGCCGAGTGGTTCGACTTGCCTGCGGCCACCGCGCTCGCCGTGGGTGCGGCCCGGCAATCGGGGCGCCGGGTGGTGGCGGTGGGCACGACCGCGGTGCGCACCCTTGAGGCATGCGCCGCACCGGACGGCCGGGTGCGCGCCGGCAGCGGCTGGACCGACCTCTACATCACCCCGGGGCGGCCGTTTGCGGTGGTGGACGCGCTGTTGACCAACTTTCACCTGCCGCGCAGCACCCTGCTGGTCCTCGTCTGCGCCTTCGCCGGTCGGGAGCGGGTTCTGGCGGCCTACCGGGAGGCCGTCCGTTTGGGGTATCGCTTTTTCAGCTTCGGCGACGCGATGCTGATTCTGTGACATCGGGGCCGGTGGGGGGGCGGGGCGGGGGTGCGGGCGCGCGTGGCGGCGCTGTTGGTGATCGTGGCAACCGTGTTCGCCGTATACGCCTATCAGCGCGCGGGGGCCAAGGTCGGCCGCTCGGCGCCCGGCTTCACCCTGGTGACGGCCAACGGCCGCCGCTGGTCGTTGCGCGCGAGGCGGGGGCACATCGTGCTGCTGGATTTCTGGGCCAGCTGGTGCGAGGTGTGCCGGGCCGACACGCCGGTCCTGCGCACCTTCGCGCAACGCTATGCCGGCCGGATCGATGTCGTGGGGATCGACTGGCGTGAGCCGCAGGCCGCCCTGTTCGGTTTTGTGCAGCGGTTTTCTCTGACCTATCCGAACCTGCGCGATGGCAGCGGCTTGGTGGCTCGAGCCTACGGATTGCGGGGTGTGCCCGAGGACTGGTGGATTGGTCCGCACGGCACGGCCCGCCTGCACACCGTCGGCGCCCTCCGCTTCGGCCAGCTGCAGCGCGATTTTCGTCGGGTCGCCGGGCGCCCGGCCGGCGGGGTCCCCGTGGCGCCGCTTTCCAGCGGGGATCGCGTTGCCGCGCTGGCGGTGGGCGCCGGCCGTGTCTGGTTGGTGCTTTCCGGGACGCGTCCCGGCGTCTGGTCGCGGTCGCAGACGGGCGCCGGCCCGTGGCGGCGGGCCGCGGTGCCGGCGGGGGTCCGTTCCATGGTGTTTGCGGCTGGGCAGGCCCTGGCGGCCGGGCGGGGCGCCGGGCTGCTCCGCTCTGCCGACGGCGGGCGGCGCTGGACGGCCGTGGCCGGTAACGGCGGCCTGCCGTCCCTGCCCCGTGCGCTTGCCGCCACGCCGGGGTCCCGGCCGACGTGGTTTGCCTGGTCCGCGGGGCGGTTGTGGCGGGCCGTGGGCACCGGGGCCTTCCGGCCAACCGCGCCGGGGGTCGCGCCGGGGGTCTGTCGGTCGGCGCGCGGCCTGGCGGTGCAGGGTGGGCAGGTGACGGTCGCCTTCGCGGGCGGAATCTGCGAGTCGGCCGACGGGGGCCGGCATTGGCTGGTGCGCGATCTGACCACGACCGCGCAACCTTCCGGGTCTTTTTCGGCACCGGTGACGGCCCTGACCGGACGGGTGTCCCTGGATGCGGCGGCGGTCGCCTACGCGGGCGGATCGTACCCCATACTGGCCGGCCCAGGCGGCTTGTATCGGGTGCCGTCCGGGGGGCACCGCGCGGTGGTGCGCCTGGCCGGCAGTCCGGCGCGCGCCCTGGCGGGATTGGCGGTGACCACTCGGGGCGTTGTGTGGACGGCCGCCCCGGATGGCGACGTGTATCGCCAAGGGTCGGCCGCCGGACCCTGGCGGTGGCTGCCGTCGACGGCGGCATGGCCAGCGGGGTAGGGTGGGCGCAGGGCGCGCGCGGGCGTGGCGGGTGGTCGGAATCCGGGGGGCGCGTTGCGGCGGATGGGCAACGGCGGCCGGGCCGTGGGGGTAGGAATGCGATGACGAACCGCAGACGCCGCTGGCGCGCCTGGATGGTCGGGGCGCTGATCACGGTCGCCGTCGGAGCGGCCTGCGTCGTGGTTCTCCGGCGCACGGCGGTGGCGGCGCCGCTGGGCCGGCCGGCGCCCGCGTTTGCCCTGCCCGACCTGCGAGGCCGGGTGCACTCGCTGTCCTCCCTGGGCGGCGGGGACGTGGTCCTGCGCTTCGGTACGCTGGCCTGCACCATCTGCGATCCGGACTGGGCGGTCCTGCGGCGATGGCAGGCGGCGGCCGGGCCCGGCCTGCACATCGTCGCCGTGCAGGAGCGCCAGTCCACGGAGTGGGTGCGCCAGCAGCTGCAGGGCGTTCGCACGGGTGTGCCGGTGCTGGTGGACGCCAACGGTGCGGTGGCCGCGCGCTACGGGGTCGTGACGTTGCCGAGCATGGTGTTCATCGATCGCTATGGCGCCGTGGTGTCCGTGGAACCGGTCATCACCCGGACTGGGATTTGGTCCACGGCGACGTGGCGCTACTATCTGGGGCGGTTGCGACGGGCCGATGCCGCGCCGCCACCGGTCTGGTTTCATGCGGGCTGATCCGGGGCGGGGCGGTCGCCGGCGGCCCCCGGTCGACGGGATGGTATGATGCGGTGGCTGCGAATGCGCGGTGGGGTGGTGGAACGGGCACCATGCGGCACCCAGGCCGGGCGTGGTGGGTCGTGGTGGCGGCGTTGGTGCTTGGGGTCGGGCTGGCCCTGGCGGTGGCGCCGAGCGGCCGACCGCCCTCCACCTACCAGCGGGTCGAGGCGATCGCTTCGCAGCTGCGCTGTCCGGTTTGCTCCGGTGAGTCGGCCGCGGCGTCGGACACCGTCCAGGCCATCGCCATGCGGCGGGAGATCTCCCGGGAGTTGGCCGCGGGCCGCAGCCCCCACCAGATCCTGGCCGGTTTCGTGGGCCAATACGGGACGTGGATCCTGGCCCGGCCGCCCCGCCGCGGGGTGTATGGTCTGCTGTGGCTGGCCCCCGTGCTGGCGCTGGCGGCGGTGACGGTCGTCGTGGTGCGCTACCTGCAACTGCGGCCGGTACGCCGGGCTTCGGGCGACGAGGCGCAAGCCGCTCAGGCCGCCGGGCTTCCGGAGGCGGGCGACGCGGATCGGCGCCTCGCCCGATATCTGTAGGGCGGCCAGGCCGCCGGGTGGTGGCGCAACGGACGCGGGCCGTGCGAAGGCGCTCCGGTCCGAGTCCCGGCGTGCGCGGCACATGAATGTCGCGTAGCCCGAGTCCGTCTGTCGCCTACGCCCCGTGAGGGGCAAATCAAGGCCGAAAGGGGCGAAATCCTGGTCGGGCGGACGTGTGGAAGACCGAGCGATCGGTTTGTACACATTTTTCTAACCAGGGTCTTCGCGTGTGGATCGTTGGCGCCGGACGGGCGTTGCTCTGGTTGGCCCTGGGCGCGGCGCTCGGGGCTGCGGGGCTGCTGTATTTCGGCGAACGCGGCGGCCGGCCGGCATGGGTGCGGGTCGGCAGGCTGGCCCTCGGCGGTGCGGCGACCGCGGCGGCGGCCGCCGCGGGTTTGCTGCAGGCGGCCCTGGTGGGCAACGACTTCGCCGTGCGCTTCGTCGCGGAACATTCCAGCCGCCAGACCCCCCTGTACCTGCGGGTCGCGGCCATGTGGGGTGGGCAGCAGGGCTCCCTGCTCTTGTGGCTCCTGCTGCTGTATGGGTTTGCCGTCTACCTGTTGATCTGGCCCCCGCGTGAAGGGGCGCGGCTGCTCTCCTATGCCCTGGCGATCCTGGCGGCGGTGGCGGCCTGCACCAACCTGTTGCTGGTTACGGCGGCATCGCCGTTCATCGCCCTGCGGCCGGTGCCGGCCGATGGGCTGGGACTCAACCGCCTGTTGCACAACAGCGCGTTTCTGCTGCACCCCATCCTGCTGTATATGGGGTTTGTCGGGTTCACGGTGCCGTTTGCCTTCGCCATGGCGGGGTTGCTGCGTCGCGACACCGGCGACCACTGGATCCGCGTCACCCATCGCTGGGCATTGACCGCCTGGGCCCTGCTGTCCGTCGGCATCCTGCTTGGGATGCATTGGTCGTACCATGTGCTCGATTGGGGCGGCTATTGGTCGTTTGACCCGGTGGAAAACAGCGCCCTGATGCCCTGGTTGGCCGCGACGGCCCTGATCCACTCCGCGATGGTGCAGGAGCGGCGCGGCATGCTCAAGCTGTGGAACGCGATCCTGGTGTCGTTGACGTACTTGTTGACGCTGTTTGGCACCTTCCTGGCGCGCAGCGGCATCGTGGTCTCGGTCCACGCCTTCGCCGTCTCCCCGGTCGGCGGCTACCTGCTGACGTACGTCGGTTTGGCCACGGCCCTGGCGGTGTATTTGGTCGGGTCGCGGCTCGACGTGCTGCAGGACGACCGGGGCTTCGATTCCCTGGTGAGCAAGGAGGGGGCGTTCCTCCTCAACAATGTCGTGTTCCTGGCGCTGGTGCTGACGGTGTTGGTCGGAACGCTGGTGCCGGTGCTCTCCGCCGCCCTGGGCCGCGGCATCACCGTGGGCACACCCTATTTCGAGACCGTGACGGCGCCGCTGTTCACGGTGGTGCTGCTTTTGGCCGGGGTGGGGCCGTTGCTCGCCTGGCGGCGGGCCGGCCGGGCGGAGTTCACCCGTCATCTGCTGGCGCCGCTGGCGGCGGCGGCCCTCTTTGCCGCTGTGCTGGGCGGTTTCGCGGTGCGGCCGCTGGCGGCGACGATCGGGCTTTCCTGTGCCTTCTTTGCCGGCGCGGCGGTTCTCTACGATTTTGCGCTGGGGGTGGCGGCGCGCCAGGCGATGGAGCCGAGCGGCGCCCTGGTGGCGGCCGGCCGCCTGGTGAGCCGCAACCCGCGCCGCTACGGGGGGTACGCGGTGCACCTCGCCATGGTGCTCATCGCCTGCGGCATCATTGCCAGCCACGCCTTCCACCGCGAGGGGCAGTTCGCCCTGCGGGTGGGCCAGGCGGCGCGGGTGGGCGGCTACAGCGTCATCTATGAAGGCTTGGGCGCCACGGTCGGCGGGGGGGCCCGTCAGACGTATGCGCGCATGATGGTGACCCGGGACGGTCGTTACGTGACGACCCTGACGCCCACCATCACGGTGGGCACCGACGCGGCCACCTCCAACGCCACATACATCCCGGCGGTGGACAGCGGTCCCCTGCGCGACCTGTATGTCACGTTCCTGGGCTACCAACCCGGCGGGAGCACGGCTGGGTTCAACATCATCGTCAACCCGCTGGTGTCCTGGATCTGGGCGGGGGGGGCCCTGCTGGTGCTCGGGGCGATGTGGAGTCTGTGGCCGCGGCCGCAGGCGGTCTTTGCGCCGCGCAGCCATCGCATCTTCGGGCTGTGGGCGGAGTTGGAGTATGACTTCCGCATGGGCAAGACCGCCGAACCGGAATACCTCGCCCTGCGGGCGCAGTATCGGCGGGAGGCGGAGACCGCCATGGCCCTGGAGCGGGCGGAGGGCAGACCCCGCACCGATCTGGAGCGGGTGGAGGCGCGGATTGCCGCCCGGGCCATGGAGTTGTCGACGGCGCGCCGCGCGGGTTCCGGACCGCTGGCCCCCGGCATCGACGGCGGCGGTTCGGGATGAGGCACGGCGCGGTCGCACTCTTGGTAGTCGGTGTGCTTTTTGCCCTCGGGCCGTTGGCGCAGGCGGCGTCGGCCATTGCGCTGCCACCCGGGCAATTGCCGCCGACCATTGCGGCCGGGGCGCCGCTGGTGGTCACCCGCGAGGTGTTGGTGCTTGTGCCGCAGGGGCCGGCGGTGCGGGCGGAGGAGATCGTCACGGCCGTCAACCAATCCAAGGCCACCTTGACCCACATCGCGCTGCCCCTGCCGGCCGGCGCCGTCGGCGCGGTGGCGGGCCCCGGCGTCGTGGCCCGTCCAAGGGGCATGGGGCTTGCGCAGCCGCTGGCCCCCGGGGCGACCGCCCATGCCTCGTTTCGTTTCGTCCTGTCCTATGCCGGCGGGCACGTCTGGCTGCCGGTGCGCTACCCGACCGGGTTGCTGGCCGTGCTGGTGCCGCAGGGCCGGTGGGCCATGGCCGGACCCGGTTTTCAGGCGAGCGGCCCGGTGGCCCTGGGCCAAGGGCTGCGGCTTGCCGGCTATACGACCGTGGGCCCGACGGCGGGCGCGACCCTTCCCCTGAGGCTGGTGCGCCGTCCCTGGTGGGCGACGCTCGGTTGGCCGGTCTGGGGGCCGGTCGCGGGCCTCGGCGCCCTCGTGGCGGGTGTGCTCGGCGCGCGCGCCTGGCGGCGGCGGCTGCAGCGCCGGAGTCAGCGTGAGGGCGCGTTGATCGACGCGGTGGCGAACCTGGACGCGGCGTTCGCCTCGGGGGAGATGGATGAGTCTTCCTACCGGGCCCGGCGCCAGGAGTTGCTGGAGGGGCTCGGCGCAACCCATGTCGGATGAGCCGCTGCCGCCGCTGGCGGGTCTCTCGGGTTTTGGCTTCGCCGCACGTGTGGGCCCGGCCGGGGGACCGGCGCGGGTGGGTGTGCTGCAGACCCCGCATGGCCGCGTGCGGACGCCGGCCTTCCTGCCGGTCGGCACGCAGGGCACCGTCAAGGGGCTGCTGCCGGCCGAGGTGGCCGAGGCCGGGGCCGAGATGATCCTGTGCAATACCTATCACCTGTGGTTGCGGCCGGGGCCGGAGCGGGTCGCCGCCCACGGTGGCCTGCACGGTTTTACGGGCTGGGGCGGACCGATCCTGACCGACAGCGGTGGTTTTCAGGTGTTCAGCCTGTCGGGCCTGCGTCGCATCGATGCCGACGGGGTCGCGTTTCGCTCGCACCTGGATGGACGGATGCGCCGGCTCACTCCCGAGGGGGCGGTGGCGGTCCAGGAGGCGCTGGGTGCGGACATCGCCATGGTGCTCGACGAGTGCGTGCCCTATCCCTGCCCGCCCGCGGCGGCGGCGGCGGCGGTGGCACGCACCCTGGCGTGGGCGGAGCGCTGCCGCGCCGCCCACACCCGCGCCGATCAGGCGCTGTTTGCCATCGTCCAGGGCGGTGTGCACGCCGATCTGCGGGTCGCCTGCACCCACCGCCTGGTCGCCATGGATTTCCCCGGTTACGCGCTGGGGTCGTTGTCCGTGGGGGAACCGCTTTCCGAGATGCGCCGCGTCCTGGCCGAGACCTGCCCGCTGTTGCCGGTGGACCGTCCGCGCTACCTGATGGGCGTGGGGTCTCCCGATTACCTGCTGGAAGCGGTGTGGCACGGGGTCGACCTGTTCGATTGTGTGCTGCCGACGCGCGTGGCCCGCAACGGCACGGCGCTGGTGCTGCCGGCTGGTCTGCTGCCAAGCGAGACGGGGGCGGCGCTTTCGGTCGACGCCTTCCCCGAGGGACGCGCCGGCCGGCTGGTGGCCCGCAACGCCAGCTACGCGGACGACCTGCGGCCGGTGGACCCGAGTTGCGCCTGTCCCCTTTGCCGCGCCCACAGCCGCGCCTACCTGCGCCACCTGCTGCGGGCCGGCGAGATGCTGGGACCCCGGCTGCTGACGCTGCACAACCTCCACACGCTGCACCGCTTTGTCGGCGAACTGCGGCGGCGGGTCGCCGACGGAACCCTGGCGGCGTTTCGGCGCGCCTTCTGGGAGGCAGCGGATCCCTGGGCGGCCCGCAACCGAACCGCACCCGATTGAACGGGTCGCCCGCCGCGCCACGCCGTGGGGATGGCGGTCACGGCAGCAGGGTGGGGCGAATGACCAACTCGGGGACAACCGCCCGCGGCGGCAGCTCGGCCAGGAAGGCACAGGCTGCGGCAATGTCTTCCGGCTGCAGGGCGCGCGCCAGGTCCTGCGGGCTGGGCGGTTGGGGGCGCTGCTGCAAAAGCGGTGTGTCGACGACGCCGGGGCAGACGAGGCTGGCGCGGATGCCATGGCGTTGTTCCTCGAAGCGCACGGCGTTGGCGAGGCCGGTCAACCCGTGCTTGGCGGCCTGGTAGCCCGCCCCCGAGGCGTCGGGGGCCAGGGCGCTGATGGAGGAGATGTAGATGATGAGGCCGCCTTCCTGGCGGCGCAGGTGCGGCAGTGCGGCGTGCGTCGCCAGGAAGGCGCTGTGCAGGTTGGCGTCGACCAACGCCCGAAACCGGTCGGGGCTCAGGGAGGCAAGGGACCGGTCCGGGACGTTCCAGCCGACGGCCAGTACGAGCACGTCGAGCCGTTCAAAGCGCGCCACCGTGCCGTCGATGAACGACTGGACGGCGGCGGCGTCCGTGGCGTCACCCGGGCAGGCCCAGGTGTCGGAACGCCCGGGGCGTTCCTGATCGACGAGGCCTTCGAGCAGGGCGCCGCGGCGGGCGAGCAGGGCCACCGGTCCGCCGCTCCGCAGGAAGCGCCGCGCCACGGCACGTCCGATACCACTGCTGGCCCCCGTGATCGCCGTCACCTGTGCCAAGCGCGTGCCCCTTTCCGACCGGGCAGCGCTACGCCGCGGCCATGGGGGCGGTTTTCGCCACGGCGCGCGCCGCACCCTGGTGCCGATTGCCCATCGTGGCGCAAGCCGCTATCCTGGCAGGGTACGGGAACACGATGCCCGTGGAGCGCGTGCGTGCCCGCGCACCGCCTGGAAGGAGCGTTGCGCCGTGCCCACGGGCCCCAAGGAGCGGGACGCGCTGGCGGACTTGCGCGATCGGGAGCGAGGCCTGCGGGATGAGGGGCGACCGCAGGACGTGGCCAGGCAGCATGCCGCCGGCAAGCAGACGGCCAGGGAGCGGCTCTCCGGTCTGTTCGACCCGGAGAGCTTTGTGGAACTCGGGCTGCACGTGCGCCATCGGGCGAAGGATTTGGGGATGGCGGAGCGCGCGGTGCCCGCGGATGCCGTCGTCACCGGTTTCGGGACGGTGGACGGGCGAACGGTGTATGCGTACGCGCAGGATTTCACTGCGCTGGGCGGTTCTCTGGGCGAGATGCATGCGCGCAAGATCGTGCGCGTCCAGGAACTCGCCATGGAGGCCGGCTGCCCCCTGGTGGCGATCAACGACAGCGGGGGGGCGCGCATCCACGAGGGGATCGACGCCCTGGACGGCTACGCGCACATCTTTCGGCGCAACGTCCTGGCCTCGGGGGTGATCCCGCAACTGTCCGTCATCCTCGGACCGTGTGCGGGCGGGGCCGTGTACTCACCGGCGCTGACCGATTTCGTGTTCA
>DAHWHT010000249.1 GCA_027335515.1 Clostridia bacterium | reverse complement strand
ACCACGTCCCGCGGACGCACGGCCGCCCACCGCGCATGAACACCTGTCCTATGCGCGAGCCGAGGCCGGCCCGCGAACGGGACGCGGCGTCGCCGGACAAGCACAGACGCAACGCATGCGGTCCTCCCAAATGCAGAACCGCTCCAAAAAGTCTGCACAAGCATAAGACATGTGTAGTCTTCTCCTTATTATTCGCGCTCCGCCCGCAGGGGTCGTTGCGAATGGCTTCTGTGGCTCATCCGCCCCCAATCATCGGGACCGGGTTCATCGCCCGGCGTTTCTGGAGCCCAGCCGGGAGCGGTGTGCCGTTTCCCTCCCCAGCAGGATCGCCAGGGCGGTTCCCGGTCTCCTTCCGGCGGCGGAACCGGCCAACCAGAATGCGTCGCACCTCATCCACCGGCATCCACCGGCGGATCTCAGCGTCGTCCTTCCTGGTCAGCAGGTTCAAGGCGGCGACAACGTCCGCGTCCCCATCCCACCCGCAATGCAGGCAGTGAAACCTGTCCCCGTGCCGGTTGTCCTTATGGACAAACCCGCACGCCGGATCGGGACACATCTGACTGGTGAACGCGGCGTTGACCGTTTCAAGGCGGGAACCTCCCGCCCGGGTCCGAAACTCCAACCGCTCGCGCCAGACGGAACGCGCCCAACGCGAGACGATGCGCGACCGCTTGCGGCTCTTCGTCCGGCCGCGCAGGTGGGACAGAACCTCCACCGCGACCACAACGGGTCGGTTACACAGCGCCTGCCGCACCGCCTGCCCTACCAACGACTGGACGGCGGCTTCGCCTCGATGGCGTTTCACCCTCAGCTTCTTGCGGCCCAGGTTGTGGCGCCGGATCCGCGATGCCTTGGCGGCATCCCCCCTCGCGTCGGCCTTCCGGGCAAGCTGGAACAACTTGTTGCGTGCCCGGCCCGTCTCCATCGTCTCTTCCGAGAGCCGGTCGAGCAGCCCGCCATAGCCCAAGCCCGGCTTCTCGCCAGCAGAAGTCGTCCGCACCTCGGTCACACCCGCATCCAGCCCGACCGCAGGGCCGCTCGCCGGCTGGGCCGGTACACGCACGTCATACGGCATGTGCACCGAGACGGTGGCGCGGGCCGGGTTGAGCACGATGCGCACATTGCCCGAAATGCGGCCCCGCCCGCCAAGGGGCAGTATCCGGCGCTTGCGAGGTAGAAGCGAGGCGATCGACACGTACTGCCTGCCGTTGTGCTCGAAGCTGCCATACAGGGTGCTGTCAACGCAAACAAGCGGCGCAGGTGGACTCGGGGTGCCCGCCCGAGCGCCTTTCGCAACGAGCGGCGCAGGAACCGGACGACCTCCTTCCGTTCGGAAACGGAGATGGAGACCGGCTTGACCTTCGGGTATTCCGCCGTCGGGTGGGGCGGTTGCGGCGCCTCGCCGCGCAGGACCATACCGATCCGGCCGTAGCTGCGCAGGATCCAAAAGCCGTAATGGCGTTTCTCCTTCTCGAACCGGTGATACAGCTTGGAGCGTACGTGGGTAGCCGCGATTCCCGCTTCCACGAAGCGGCGTATGGTGTCCACCGCGTCGAACCGTGCCTGGTCCTGCAAGTGTGCCGGCATACCTTTCCGGCGTGTGGGCTTCGTCGCGGCCCGCAGGACCCGGGGCTTATCCAGATGGTGCCACGCACCCGTTCTACCAAGCAGGCGTAGGAAGGAGTCTTTCACGTTCGCGTACGCGAGCACGAGGTCGAGCAACGTCCGCCGCTTGCCTCGGTTGAGCGGCAAGCTCTCCTACTTCGCCGTGCGCTTGAGAGGCGGCTGCTCGTCTTGCCTCGCGCCGGTCATGATCCGCCCACCTCGCCCGACGCCGTCCCCAGGGAGTTCCATCTTCTCCCACCGGCTCCCGCGCCGCAACGCCAATGCCTGCCTTTATGCATCCCATATCCACAAAAAGTCGAGACCACTTGATCTCTGCTTAGATTCTGGCGAGCAGAAAATACCCCCGCGATCCGCTTGGGAAGGCCGCGGGGTGAACGCAACGGCCGAAACGGAGGGCGGCAGCGGCCCTTGCGGTCAGGGCTCGGCCCGCCGCGCCCGGTCGGCCGCGGCAAGAACCGGCCGCAGCGCCCGATACACCCCATACAGTGCCGCGAGACGGCGATGGGCCTGCGCGGCGGGGTCCACCACCCGTACCGCCGGCAACCCAAGCCCACCCCAGCGGCGCAGACCCAGCCCCAGCGCCGCCAGCTGGCAGGCCCCCATCGCCGACGGGGAAGGCAGGAGGCACAGATCCACCGCCTCGCCCAGCGTGTTGGCCAGGCGGCGGGCCCAATCGTCGCTCCGCCCCCCCTCGGCCAGGACGAGCGGGCGTCCCCAGCCCTGCGGGCACAGCCACTCCAGCAGTTCGCGGTAGGCAAACGCCACCCCGTGGGCTGCGGCGCCCGCCAGCGCGCCGGCCCCGGTCTCCAAACCGAGGCCGACCCAGGCACCGCGCACCCCCAGGTCGAACGAGGGAAGCCGCTCCCCGGCAAGGTGCGGTATGAAAACCACGTCGGCCACCTCATCCGCGGGCGGCAACGCCACATCGCCCAGGAGTTGACGCGCCCAGCGCACCGCCAGTCCGGCTGCGAGCAGCGCACCGACCGACAGTTGCAGACCTGGATCTGGATGACAAAACCGCTGGGCCCCATCCGGCCCCGGCTCTGCGGCCGGCAAGACCACGGCGACCTGTCCGGCGCTTCCCACGTTCAAAACGGGTCGGCTGGCGTCGCGGGCCCCCGCCGCCAACACCGCCGCCGGCAGATCGCCGGCACCGGCCACCAGCGGCAATCCCGCCGGCAGGCCCAGACGCCGGGCAAAATCCGCCCGCAGGCGCCCGACGACGTCGGATGCGGCAACCAGCGGCGGGCGCAGCCGCGGCGGCAACCCGAAGGATAGTTCCGGGTGCCAGGCCCGCCGCGCCAGATCCATCCACCCCGTGCCGCTGCCATCCGTCGGTTCGCTGACCGGGTCTCCGCCAAGCACCGTGCGCACCCAGTCTTTCGGCTGCAGAACGTGCGCGGCCCGTTCCAGAACGTGCGGCTCGTGATGCAACAGCCACAGCAGCTTCGGCAGCACGTAGTTGGCGGTCGGCACGGAGCCGGTCTCGGCCGCGAGGCGGGCCGCGCCGTACGCCGCGCCGACGGCGGCCGCCTCCTCGGTGGCGCGGGCGTCGGCCCAAAGCAGCGCCGGCCGCAGGGGCCAGCCCGCCGCGTCGGTCAACACCACCCCGTGCATCTGGCCCGCAAACCCCATCGCCTCGACCGCCAGGGTCGGCGTTCCAAGTTGCGCACGCAACTGCCCCAGGGCGTCCTCCAGCCCCACCAGCCAGACCTGGGGATCCTGTTCCGCCCAGCCTGGATGCGGGGCCGAGATGGCGTAGGGGGCCGAGCGCGCCACGACCGCCGCGCCGCGCGCCTCGTCCCAGAGCACCACCTTCACGGCCGAAGTACCGATGTCACAGCCAAGCAGGCCCGCCACGCTCCGCCCCCGTTCGTCGCCGCCGCCCACACGCATCATCCACCATCGCGACCCCCGCGAACACCCGGACCGCAAAGCCGCACCCTCGCGCGCGCCTTGAGCCAAGACCATCACACCGGTACGCTATGGACGCCCGTGGGCACCGCCCACGCAAGGCAGGACCGCCGCCGCGGCCGACGGCTGCGGGAGCCGAGGTTACGCCGGCCAAGGCGAACGCCCCCTGCGCCCGTGGGACCCAAGCGCTGGAACCGCGGGGCGCTGGAACCGGGGAACCCGCGACCAAGTCCGGGCGGCCCGGTTCGTCCACCCGGCCAGGCCCGCCCGCGCAAGGGCGGCATCCGCAACGAAGCGCAGAGGCGAAAGGGGCGGACACGCTTGGCAGCGGAGATCGATCCCGCGGGACTGGAAGCGATCCGGGCACAGTTGCCGGCGCTGACCCACGGCACCTACCTCAACACCGGTACGGCGGGTCCACTGCCCCAGGCGGCGGCAACCGCCCTGCGGGAATCCGTCCTGTGGGAGTATGAGCAGGGTCGCATCGGCGGCGAGGCCGGGCGGCGCGGCCGGGACGCGGCGGCCGCCGTTCGGTCCGCTCTGGCCCGTTTGCTGGAAACCACACCCGAGCGATTGGCACTGACCCACCACAGCACCGACGGCCTGAACGCGGTGGCGCTCGGCCTGCGCCTGCAACCGGGCGACGCCGTCGTGATCACCGACCTTGAGCACGCCGCCGTCCAACTGGTGGCCGGCATGCTCCGCCTGCGGGCGGGCATCGAAGTGCGCGTGGCCCGCCTGGCCGGCGTCTGCGGCGGCGTAGGACCCGACGACCACGGGGCGCGCGTGGGTGGCGTCGATCCCCAACGGGCCGCGGCCGCGGTCGAGCCCCTGCTGCGCGACGGGCGGGTGCGGGCCGTCTTTCTGTCGCACGTCTCCTACGCCACCGGCGCGGTACTGCCCCTGGCCGCGATCGCGCACGTCGCCCACGCAGCCGGTGCCGCAGTGGTGGTCGACGGCGCCCAGGGCGCGGGGGCCCTGCCGGTGCGTCCAGCCGCCCTCGTCTGCGACTTCTACACCGTTTCCGGTCAGAAATGGCTGTGCGGACCGGAGGGAACCGGAGCCCTCTGGGTCGCATCCGGCTGGGAGGAGCGGCTGCTGCCCGCCGTGACCGGCTATGCGGGTGTGGCACAGATGGATAGGCTGGAAGGCCACTTCCTGCCAGCGCACGCGGCCCGCCGTCTGGAGGTCGGCACCACCTTCGGCCCGGGTCTCCTGGCCTGGGGCGCCTCACTGCAATGGCTCGAGGGGATTGGCTGGGCGGCCATCCACGCCCGCACCGCGTCCCTGGCGCGGCGGTGCCGCCAAGCCCTTGCCGCAGTGGCCGGCGTGCAGCTGCTCACCCCGCCGGAGTCCGCGGGTCTGGTCGCCTTCCGCATCGCAGGCCTGACGGGTGAGACCGCCGCCACGCGCCTCGAGGCCGGGGGGTTCCGGGTCCGCTCCATCCCGGGTTGGGACGCCGTACGCGTCAGTCTGGGCTTCTTCTTGCAGGACGGCGAGGTCGACCGCCTGGCGACCGCGGTGGCGGACCTGGTCCCCCGCTGAAGCCCCGGCGACCGTCGCCGCCGTCCCGGCCCGCAGCCGCGTTGCCCGGCCGCTGCGGGCGGACCTTCAGATCAGACGGGACCAGCCACCAGGGCCATGATCCGGTCCAGCCGCTGCGCGGTCTCCTGGAGGCCGACCCCGCCCACCTCGGATGTCAGGTGGCCGTCGTAGCCGATCGCCCCAAGCGCCGCCACGACCGCAGGCCAATCCACGTCGCCGTCCATCAGTTGGCAGAAGCCGCCCAGCTGGCCCGGGCGGCCGCGGAAGTCCTTGACGTGGACCCGCCGCACCCGGGGTCCCAGGATCCGCAGCCACTGCTCCGGATAGCCGAACGCCACCACGTTGCCGACGTCGAAGTACGCACCGACCAACGGGTGGCCGACCGCATCGATCAGGTCGCGCATCTCCAGCGGACTCAACAGGAACTTGTTCCACACGTTCTCGACCGCCAGGCCGACCCCCGCGGCCTCCAGATCCGGGCGCAGTTCGCGCAGGGCCGTGACCAGCCACTCAAAGGCGGCGTCGTAGCGCGCCTGCGGCCGCAGCTGACCGGGATGCACCAGGATCGTGTCCGCACCGAGTCGGGCGGCAACGCGCAGTCCCCGCCGCAGGTTGGCGACCCCCTGCGCCCGGAGCCCCGGGTCCGCGGAGACCAGGGGAGCCTCGCGGAGCAGGGCCCCGCCCATCAGGCTGGTGGCCTCCAGGCCGCAGGACGCGACCAGGTCGCGAAGTGCGTCGATCTCCGCCTCGTTGAGGTCCATCGTCAGCGGGTCCTCCGCCCCGGCAGCAAAACTCAGCTCCACCGCGTCAAAGCCGGCGGCCCGCGTGGCCGCCAGCCGCTGCGCCACCCCCCCCTCGGCACGGATGCACCCGTAGCAGATCCCCTTTTTCATCGAACGCCGCGCAGCCAAGCGATGTCCACGGCCCTCGCCGCAGACCGGGCCGCGCTCCACCCCCTCGCGCCAGACGTTTTCGCCAGCGTTCGCCAGACCCGCAATCGACCCCGGCCGCCGCACCGGCCACCCCGCGGCGCACCGCGAAAGACCCCGCCTGGCACGTGCGTCGTGGACGACAGCCGCCGCGGCACTCCCGGTCCGTGGCCTTCAAGGCCGCCCGCCTGCCGACCTGCCGCCCGCAAACATCACCTGCAGCCGCCGGTCGTGTCGCGCCGCGGCCGCAACCCGCTGGCGGAAGCCGACCTGCGGTGCGTGGGCGGCGGACGCCAGCAGGGCATCGATCTGGCGCGCGGCGCCCCGCAGGGCAGCGGACACCGACTGCTGGTGGCTGAAGGCCTGCGCCAGGGCGGCGTTGGCGATGGTGGCGGCCTCGATCTCCTGATAGCGAAAGACACGATTGGCGACACCCCAGTGGCGCGCCGCCTCGACGAACCACCGCAGACCCTTGCCCCGTGCCACCGGCGCCACCGACTCGACGCGCGCCACATACTCCTCCCGGAGCGCAACCGGGCTGGGGGCGCGCAGCAGGTGCGTCATGGCCCAGCGCGACCGCCAGGGATCGGCGGACAGAAAGCGGATCAACCGCCAGGCGGCCTCGGGGTTGCGGCTGCCAGCGTTCACCGCGTGGTAGTCGGTCGCCTCGAAGCTGCTTTGGTCAGCGGGATAGCGGGGCACCGGGAAATAGGTCCAGCGGAAGGCCGTCCCCCAGGTCTGCAGTTCCGCCAGCAGGGCGTTGGAGCCGATCTCCTGGAACGGGGTGTGCGCCAAATCCAGCCGGGTGCCGCCCGCGGCACCCGACCAATACAGTTCGTCCACCCACTGCACCGCGGCCACCGTGGCCGCATCCCCGAGGGTGCAGCGGGTCCGCGAACGGTCCATCAGCCCTCCGCCGAAACCGTGCAAAAGGTAGGTGGTCAGATCGGCCTGCGGTGCCCCCAGGGTGTTGCCGGCGAAGTGGAGGTGCACCCCCGGAGACGTCTGGCCCGCCGTGCGGCGGGTGGCCGCCGTATACAGGCGCGCCGCGTCCTTGTACGACCAGTCCGGCGCGGGATACTGGAGCCCGAGCGCATCGAGCGCGTCCAGGTTGATGGCCATCACATCGACGTGAATGTAGCAGGGCAGGAAGAAAACCCCGCCCCCGACCCGCATGGCGCGCATCTGCCCCGGAGACCACAAACCCAAGGGGACGTTGTCCCGGCGCAGATAGCCCGCGAGGTCGAGCACGGCACCGGCCTCCAAATACGGCG
>DAHWHT010000212.1 GCA_027335515.1 Clostridia bacterium | reverse complement strand
TCACCACCCCCGATTCGTTGCAGAGCAAACTCTTCCACCTGGTCGGCCTGGAGGTGCGTAGACAGAAAAACGCGGGGTGAATACCCGCAAACCGTTGGGACCCAAGGCGTACCGGAGATCTGGTCGGCGTAACTTCGGCTTAGACTGTCGATTCGCTGGGCTGCGGGCCCGGTTGGAGGTAACATCGACCATGAGGCACGTTCGCCGTTACCAAACCGGTGGGACCGTGGTGGCCCTCGCAACTGCCGTTCCACTCACACCGCTGGACGACCCGTGGACGACATTGGTCCAGGCACACTGGGACACTCGCGTTCGTGCCGGGATGCGCCCGGCGACCTGCCGGCTCGACCTGGACAACCTGGCGTGGACGCGCCGTCGGTTGGAGGAAGCGGCCGGGGGGCCCGTGGATCCTCGGCGAGTGTCGCGCGAAGACCTCCTACGGCTGGTCGACCGTATGGTCGACGATGCGCGCAAGGGCACAACCATCAACAAGCGCATCACGGCCTGGCACGGCTTCTTCGCGTTCCTCGTGGCTGAGCAGCACACGGGGGTTGATCCTTCCGCCCGCATCCCGCGGGTGCGAGAAGACGTCCCGAGCGTTGAGCATCTGGACCGCGAGGAACTCCGGACGCTGTTACGTTACATCCGCCACCGCACCGGCAGCATCGCACAGTTGCGTACGCGTGCCGTGACCGCATTGATCATCGACTGCGGCGTGCGACTCGCCGAGGCACAGCGGGTAGCGCTTGACGGTCTGGACCTCAACCGCCGCCTGCTCCACCTGCAGGGCAGCCAAACCAAGAACCGCCGCCCCCGGAACGTGCCCTTGGGCCGGCTGTCGATCACATATCTCCAAGACTACCTGCGTGAACGGCATCGACGCCCCGACCGCAACCCTCGGCTATTCGCGGGTGTACGGGGTAAGCCATTTAACCGAGACGCCCTGTGGGAGACCATGGCCCACTGGGCTACGGCAGCAGGCATCCACAGGCGGGTCACGCCCCACGTTCTGCGCCATACGTTCGCGGTCAACTACCTGCTCGGCAACGGAGACAGCTACTCTCTGCATCGGATCATGGGGCACGTCGACCCCAAGGTCCTGGAACAGTATCTGCAGTTCCGGGACCAGGAACTGGGAATGTTGCGAGACCGCGCGGATCCGACGGCGGCACTGAGCGATTTGATCAATCTGGAGCCCGTGGACGAGTCACCGGACCGCCAGGTCGCGGCTCTGGGTTCACCGGTTCGTCGGTCTCACGCGGGGACGTCTCGCCGGACGGCCGCACCCGACGGCGAGCGGCCGGCTGAGGGGATCCGGACCGCTCGCCTGCGGCAGATGCGCCTCTTCTGAGAGGTCACGGTCGGGAGGGGAGACGCAGCCGCGCCACCGGCGCGTGCCGGTCGTGCAGCGCCTGCAGGTCCCTCGACCACAGGCGGGCGTACACCGCCGTCGACGCCGCGTCCCGGTGGCCGAGGAGTTGTTGGAGCGAGAACGCATCCCCGCCTCCCATCAGGTACATCCGGGCGAAGGTGTGCCGCAACGCGTGGGGCGTTGCCTTGACCATGGCCGTCGCCGCGTACTGGCTGATCCGCCCATGCACCGTATCCGTGGAGAGTGCGGCCTCGTCCCAGGAGATGAACAACCGCCGCGTCGCGACCGAGCCGCGAGTCTTGAGGTAGCCCTTCAGCTCGGCGACGGTCTCCGTGCTGACAAAGACCGTCCGGCCTTCGCGCGTCTTGGTTACCTCCGGGCGCAGGTGGATGCAGCGGTGCTCCAGGTCGAGGTCGTCGAGTTCGATGGCCACGCATTCGCGAAGCCGCATCCCCGTGTCCAGCAGCAGAAGCAGCAACACGTAGTCGCGCAGGCCCGCGAATGTCGTCCGGTCCGGCTGGCGCAGCAGGCGAACAACTTCGTCGTCGGCCAACGCCCGGGGCGGGCGGTGCAACTCCCGCTGACGCGGGGTGGCCGCAGCCGGGTTGTCGGCTCGAAGTCCTTCGACGCGCAAGAAGGTGAAGAGCTGCTGAAGGGACTGCAGGCGCAGGTTGATGGTGCGCGGCTGCAGCCCGTCCTGGCGCATGTGCAGGACCATGGCGCCGAGGTGGGTCCGGTCGATGGCCAGGGGATCGGCCGGTGCCCGCACCGCGTCGAGGTGGCGGCGAGCGGCCGAAAAGGATTCTCGGTGCAGGGCAAGGGAACGGGGACTGCGGCCTTGCAGTTCCTCGGCGGCGAGGAACGCGTCCACCCGGTCATGCCACGCGGTTTCCGTAGCTGGGGCAGGGGAGGGCTGGGCGAGCTTTTTGTTGCGGCGCAATACGGCTTCCCCCTCGTGGAAGCCCCGCCTGCCCGGCACGTCCGGCCCAAAACCGGCACAAGAAACGGGACTTCCTGGTTTTTGTGGAAGTCCCGCCCATGACCCATTATCTCTTGTGTCCCAAGGTGGTTTGGTGCGAGAGGGGGGACTTGAACCCCCACGGCTTGCGCCACACGCCCCTCAAACGTGCCTGTCTGCCAGTTCCAGCACTCTCGCACACCAAAAGGGGTTCGCGGCGGCGATGCTTGGTGCCGGAGGTGGGATTTGAACCCACACAGGCTTGCGCCCACGGCGCCCTGAACACCGCGTGTCTGCCAGTTCCACCACTCCGGCATCACCGACCGCGGACGGGATCATAGCACGGGGTCAAAGTCGGGTCAATGCACCCACCGGGGAGGACGCGCGGCCACCCCCGGTGGGCGCATGGAGCGTATCAGAGGCGGCCCCACTTGCGAAGGTTCTCCAGGCTGATGCGCACGGACTCCAGGGCGGTCTGTTCGACGCAGCGGTCCTGCTCGACGATGAACCACTCCGTGCCGACCGCATCGCCCGCCGCCAGGATGGACTGGAAATCCAGGTTGCCGGCGCCGACCGGGGCAAAGGCGCCGGACTCGCTGCGGTCTTTGACGTGGAGCAGGCTGCACCGGGAGCCAAGCTTGCGGATGTAGGCGGCGGGGTCGACGCCTCCCTTGGCGGCCCAGTACACATCCAACTCGGCGTGGAGGTGGGGGGCCTGCGCATAGAGCAGGTCCAGGCCATAGCCGCCGTCTGTGGGGAAGAACTCGAAGTCATGGTTGTGGTAGGCGAGGGTCAGGCCTTCTCCGGCCAACCGCACGGCCAATGCCTCAAGGTCCTTCGCTGCCTGGGTGAAGCCGGCCGCGTCCCGGCTGTAGCGGGCCCCCGGAATCGAGGGCACGGTGACGTGGGTCGAACCGACGGTGCGGTGCAGGGCCACGACCTTGGCCAGATCCGTCTGCAGCGCCTCAATGCCGGTATGGGTGCCGGCGACCTTCAGGCCCAGCTCGGTGCACAGGGCCTTGATCTCATCGGGGCCAAGTCCGCCATACCCCGCGAACTCCACCGCCGGATATCCCATGGCCGCCACCTTCTGCAGCGTGCCGCGGAAATCCTTGGAGAGGTCCTCTCGCAACGTATACAGTTGTAACGCAACGCCGCCTCTGGCCAAATCCCGTCCCCGCCCCTCTGGCGCCCGCCGGATGCGCGGGCCGCCGCACCATCGTGGCCGCATGCGCGGTCCTTTTCCCATTCGCGGCGGTGGGCGCGCGCCCTGCCTGCTCAGCCGGGGGCCGTACCGACGCGCGGTCGGCGTCCGACGAAGGTGGCACCGGCGGCCAGGAGGGCCAGCCCGCCGCAGAAGCGCAGGATGGCGGGGACGAAAAAGATCTGCGGCATCGGCAGGAAGCGCAGCAGCGCGATGCCAAGGAGCGGCCCCGCGACGCCGATGGCCCCGATCACCGTGTTGGCGATCCCCATGGCCACGACGCGGTCGGCCTCCGGGGCCACCTCCATGAGCCGCACCAGCAACAGCAGGTTGACCCCGCCGCCCATCACCCCGCCAAGCGCGTTGGTGCCGACCAGGCCCCAGAAGCCGGGCGCAAAGGCGTACGAGAAGGGAACGCCGGCGAGCCCGGCGATCGCCAGGGGCAGCGCCAGCTTGGGCCCGAGGTGGTCGCCAATGCGCGACCAGATCAGGTTGCCGGCCGCCGCACTGAGGGCGTTGACGGCCGTGAAGACGCCGATCCAGAGGTTGGTGGCGTGCGCGATGCTGACCTGATAGCGCAGAAACAGCGGCCACGCCATCAGCCAGCCGAAATAGAAGGGCAGGCACGCCAGTGTGTAGGCGCGATAGGGCAGGTCGCGCCACAGGCGGGCGATGGCCGGTCGGAGGTCGGTCGGCAGGCTCTGGACGACCGGATTGCCGCGCAGGCGCAGGAAGATGGCGACCTCGACCACTCCGGCCAGCGCGCCCAGCAGATAGAGCCAGCTGTAGGCGCCCGGATCCAACCGCGTGCGCACCCACCAACCGGCCATGAGGACGACGCTCACCCCGGCCAGACTGGCGACCATGCTGCGGCGGGCCAGGGCCCGGGCGCGGCGCGACGCCCCCAGCAGTCCGGTGATCAGCGCCTGCCAGGAGAGGTTGCCCACCGCGTTGGGTACGTTGAGCAACCCGACCAGGACGACCATCGCCATCGCGCGCCATGGCGCGGGCCGGGCGCGCGGACCGAGCCCGAGGTTCAGCAGCGCAAACCCGATGACGGCGAGCCGCGCGGTGAGGAACATCGCCGCCCCCGCGCGCTTGGGCTCCGGGCGCCGCGCCAGCCAACGCGCCCCGCCCAGGTTGCTGACGGTGGCCGCCAGGGGTGGCAGCGCCGATAGCAGCGCGATCTCAAGGTTGCTCGCGCCCAGGCGGATCAGGTCGATTCCAAGGAATGGGTTGACCAGGTTGATCGCCAGGGCCTGTGCCGCTCCGTGGGCGGTGTTGACGCTGGTGTTGTAGGCCTCGTCGGGGTGTTCCGGCTCGGGGACGGCCGGGGCGGCGGCGGGTCCGCGGCGCACCAGGCATTCCCCCTGGTGCGGGGCTTCGGCGCGGCACGGCCCTGACCTGTCGCGGCGAGGCGTGGGAACCGTGGTGGTGTGACCGGATGCTGTGCAAGCCGCTACATCCGCCCGTCGCGGGCCTTCTCGGCGGGGAGCGCCCCACCCGCCATCCAGCCGCTGACGGCGGCCCCGCAGGCCGCGGCGAGTGCGCGGGCCCAGACGGGCAGATGGATACGGACGGCGGAACTGAAGACCGCGATTCCGCCGGTATGGGCCAGGAAATAGAGCGCGATACCGAAGATCGCGGCGATGAGGGTCAGCTGCCGGCGTCCCAGGCGGTGTGAAACCGTGGCGCCCGCGAGCAGGCCAAACAGCGCGCCGCCGACCAGGCCGACCATGCACAGCCG
>DAHWHT010000205.1 GCA_027335515.1 Clostridia bacterium | reverse complement strand
GGAGGATGGGCAGCGCTACGAGCCGGCATACATCAGCGACCACTTCCGGCGCATCCGGCGGCACTTCGGCTGGCCGGAGGCACTGCGCTTCCATGATCTGCGGCACACCTCGGCCACGCTGGCGGCCGCCCGTGGTGAACCGCTCAAAGTCACTCAGGAACGGCTGGGACATGCCAGCGCCGCCACGACGCTCCGGATGTATGGGCATGCCACGCCCGAAATGCACGGCGAGGCGGCCAACCTCCGCGCCGGTCTCCGCGGCGAGCGCCAGCCGGAGCCGGCGCCTACCCGCCGGCACCGGCGGACACCGCAGGCCTGACCGTCTATGGGGAGTCGGTGGGGGCAGGTGTTCGGTCGGTGTCCGCAAACCCTTGAGGCTGTTGGTGGGCCCGGTGGGACTCGAACCCACGACCCGCTGATTAAGAGTCAGCTGCTCTGGCCAACTGAGCTACAGGCCCGCCCGCAAGGAGTGTAGCGGCGGCGGGGACGAACGTCAAGGTTCGTCGGCCGGCGGCTTTGGCCCCCGACCCACCCACCAACTGACGGCGGCGAAAAAGAGGCTGGTGGCCCCGAGGATGGCCGGAACCTGGAAGTGCGGCCCGACGTAGTTGAAGTAGAAGCCCAATGGGATCGCGATCAGGGTGGGGATCCAACCATACCGCCGTGCCTTCCGCTGATACATCCAGTAGCCACTCAGGCCAAAAAGCAGCGCCAGCGTGGTCGTGACGGCAGACTGGCCGGTGTTGACCAGGAACCCGAGAACCCACGAGAAGAGGCCGGCCAGAAGGGCCGAGAGGGCTGCCGCGCCCCATGCCGCTTCCGTCGTCCGTGAGCGCTTGCCCTCCCGCACGGCCGCGGTCCCTCCCTCCGCAACGGGACACACACACACAGGCCCCGCCCGGCGGCGGGGCCCAATGTTACGATGGTAGCGGCGGGTGGACTCGAACCACCGACACTGCGGGTATGAACCGCATGCTCTTACCAGCTGAGCTACGCCGCCCTGCCGGTCGATTATAGCGGTCCACGGGTCGGCCCACAACGGCAGACAAGCCAGTCACGCCCGTGCCGCCGCCACCACCTCCGCATACAGCGATTCGATCTGCGGCAGGATCCGGCTGGAGCTGAAGCGCTGCACCGCCGAGCGCCGCGCCTGCCACGCCATCTGCGCTTGGCGCTGCGGCGCCAGAACCTCAAGGACCGCGGCCGCCATGCCCTCCACGTCGCCCACCGGCCGCAGAAATCCGGTCTCCCCTTCGATGACCACCTCGGGCAGGCCGCCCTGGTCCGAGCAGACGACCGGCACCTCGCAGGCCATGGCCTCCAACGCCGCCAGGCCGAAGCTTTCCGTCTCCGACGGCAACAAGAACACATCTGCCACCGATAGATAGGCGCCGATGTCCTCCTGCACTCCCAGGAAGTGCACCTGCGCGTCCACCCCCAGTTCCCGGGCCACCCGGTGGGCGGTGCCCGCCTCGGGCCCATCCCCACACATCAGCAACACGGCCGGCCGCTGCCGCGCGACCCGCGCGAAGATGCGCACCACATCCCCCACGTTCTTGACGGGCCGGAAATTGGAGGCGTGCAGCAACACGGCCTGGTCCGCCCGCGCGACGCGATCGCGCAGGCCGGGCACGGAACGACGCCGTACGACGTGCGGGTCGACGAAATTGTAGATGCGGCGCACCCGATCCAGACCGAAGGTGGACTGCGCCGCCGCGCGCAGATCCTCGGACACCGCGGTGACCGCATCGCTCTGCCTCAAACTCCAGGCGACGGCATCGCGGATCCCAACCTCCACCCCGGTCTGCGAAACATCCGTGCCGTGCAGGGTCGTCACCACCGGCAACCGCCGGGGCAGCAGCATGGCGCGCGCCACGACCGCCGCCAGCGCGTGGGGCACGGCATAGTGCACGTGCACCAGATCCAGACGCTCGTAGCGGGCGACCTCGGCAATCTTGTTCGCGAGGGCGTCGGTGTAAGGGGGATATTGGAACAGCGGATACATCGGCACCTCGACTTGGTGAAAGGCCAGGCCGGCCCGCACGTCCCGGGCCCTCACCATGCGAAACGGCGTCTGATGGCTGATCACATGGGCCTGGTGGCCCCGCTGCACCAACTCATACGCCAACTCCGTGGCCACCACGCCGCTGCCACCCTGTGACGGGTAGCACACGATACCGACCTTGAGTCGGGGACACCTGGAGCGCGGCGCAGGCGCCATGTCCGCCTCTGCCTTCATCCGCGGCACACACCAAGCAGGGCGGCCGCGTCCAACCGCAGCGGCCCCAGCGGCAGCAGTCCCTCGGCAAACGACGCGCCAATGGACGCGCCGAGGTAGCGGTCCCGCGCCTCGACCTGCGCCAACGCCTGCCCATTGTTCAGTCGCGTGGGAACCTCCGCGGACCCGAATTGGGATGCGTGGGCGCGCAACGCCCGTCGCTTCACCTCATACACCCCGGTCACATCGATGGCGACCGCCGGCGCGGTCCACCCGTTGATGCAATACTGCAGCACGCCACGCGGCCGCGTCGCTCCGGCGCCGGCCGCCCAATCCGGTCCGGCGACCCGGCGCAGCCCGGCCGAAAAGACCGCTTCGCGCGCAAGGGTACCGGCCGCCCCGTGGTCGGGGTGCGGGTCGTCGGGGTGCGGGATCAAGACCAGCGCAGGGCGGGTGCGGCGCAGGGCGCCCACGAGCTCCCCCGCCCCGGCCGCGTTGTGCAGGCCGCGGTCTGGAAGTCCGAGCTGGCCGCGCCACGTCAATCCCAGGGCGGCGGCCGCCTCCGCGCCCTCACGCAGACGCTCCTGCGGCGTGCCGTTGCTCGCCAACTCCCCGCGGGTCAGATCGAGCACGCCGACGCGCGCCCCGGCGCGCGCGCACAGGGCGAGAACGCCGCCCACCCCCATCTCGGCGTCGTCGGGATGCGGTGCGACGCAAAGCAGATCCAGGTCGACCGGTTCGGCGGCCGCGCCGGGAAAGGAAATGGTATGCAGGGCCATCGCGGTCAACCCCCGTCGACGCGCTCCGTCAGGACCCAGTGCTGCCCGAAAGGGCCGGGAGCGGCGGCCAGCGCTTCCCGCAATGCGTCCACGAAGTCGGGGCCCCGCCGGAAGGCATACGGATAAATGCCGCTTCGCCGTTCCTGCAGCCCCCCATCAGGCAGCAACCGCCCCGCCGTGGCACGCAGCCCGCCCACCCGCTCCCGCTCGGCCCGACGCCGATGCTGCCTGGCCTTGCGTTCCAGGTACGCCAACTGGCCGTGCACCCGCGCGGCATTGCCCCGCACCACGTCGGTCAGGGTGGGGGCCACCGCCGCGAGGGCCGTGTCGAGCCGGGCATAGGCGTCGTCCACCGCGCCCCGCTCTCGGGCAAACAGCGCATCCAAATCGACGGTGGCCCGCGCCTCCAGCACCCGGTCGATCGCGCGGTCGACGCCGTCCCGCAGGTCCTGCAACGACAGCCCAGACTCGGACAGCACCGCCCCGTCTCGCGCCTCCACCAACGTCGCGCCGGGGCGCGGGCCGACCAGCGGCGCCGGCCGGTCCCACACCTGGAAGGCGCGCGCGACCTGCGCGAGATACGCGACCTCCCCAGGACCGGCCAGCTGGCATAGCACCGGCAGGGTCACGTCCTGCACGATCGGGCGCAGCACCACATTGGCGCTGAAACCCTCGGGGGCGCGGACGGCATCCGCCGCCACAGCGGCCGCCGTCGTGGACACCCGGCCATCCCGGGTCTGGAGGCGGTCCCCCTGTGCGTGCAGGGCAATCCGCATGCCGCCATGGTAGACGAACAGATGCGCCGCATCGGGTTCCTGGTGCAGCCCGGGCGCATAGCCGCAGGCCTCCATGGCGTTCCCCGCGGCGGTCAGCTGCTCGTTCACCCTGGCCGCGCGCGCAGGGGCCTGCGCAAAGACCGGGGCGGCCAGGCGGCGCAGCTCCGGCTGCATCGGGTCATACAACAGCAGCCCGCTCCCGCCGAGCAGCCGCTGCATCTGTCGGCAAAACCACTCCGCGACGGTCAGGCGCGGGGTGCGCAGGTCCTCCCACAGACCCTGCGCCAAGGGCGCCCCCGCCTCGGTCGGTGGGAAACCGGCGGTCAACGCGGCGACAAGGTGCCGGGCCTCCGGAGGTACGGGGATGTGTCCGGCGGAACGGAACCCGCCATCCCCCGGCAGCGTGAAATGGACCGTCCGGCCGTCCGGGCCAGGCAGCGAGAGGCGGGCCAACTCACTCCAGTCGTGGTCCTCGGAGGCGACCCAAAAGACCGGCACCACCGGACACCCCAGGCTGCGGCTGGCGTGCGCGGCACGGATGACGGCGCCCAGGGCCTTGTAGATGGTGAACAGCGGGCCGGTGAACAACCCGGGCTGCTGACCGGCGACCACGACCAACGCGTCCTCCCGCGCCAGGGCCGCCAGCGAGCGTTCCTGGGCGGGGCTCAACCCCCACGCCTCATGCCGCCGGCGCAGCGCCGCAACCAGCGCCGCGCGCCGCGATACACCCTCTGCACTCCGCCAGGCGGACTGGACTTCGGCGGCACGCGCCGCCCACGCCTGGGGATCCTCAGCCGACCGAGGGAAAAAGGACGCGGCGTCTGGACCACCGGCCGCCAGGTCCCCATACAACGGCGGATAAACCTCCGCGCCGAGCGGCACGGCGGAGAACACGGCCACGCGCACGCCTCCCGTCCAACCCGCGTCGGGCGGCCGCACTGGACGCGCCGCCGCCCGATTGTACCGGGGCAGAACCCCTACCGCCAAGCCCGGAATTGGCGAAACGGGTCCCATCCGCTTCGGGCGACCGGACGCCGCGTCCCGTCCTGACGCGGGGCAATATACAGCCGCCCGCCGGGCTCTGCCGCCTCGCAGATGCCAATGGTGTGCAGCGGCGCCTGCCCGACCCGAACCAACGCCGCCTGCGCCTGCGCGATGGCCGCCGGCGCCACGGCGCAGGCGAGCTCATAATCGCCTCCGCCGTGCAGCACCCACTCGAGCGGATCCACCCCCGCGGCCTCCGCCGTG
>DAHWHT010000193.1 GCA_027335515.1 Clostridia bacterium | reverse complement strand
GTTGGCAGGTCCGTGCAGCAGTCGTTGAAGACGTCTACAAAGCCGCTACCTGCAATTGCCGCAGTGATTTGCGCCGCTGCCTGGGATTCCGTGGATGCGACCACTTTTACGTGGATGCCATGGTGTTTTGCTTCAAAGTGCTCTTGGATCACCTGCTGTACCAATCCCAGGGCGGACTTGTTCCACGGTCCCTGCCAGTTCGGAGCGAAACTGACCACCGTGCCAGTGAAACGAGCCTTTGGGGCCCCGTTGCCGGTACCGACCGAACCGCAACCGGCAAGCACACCGATCCCTGCCGCCACTCCGGCGGTGTGCACCAACACGCGCCTTCGCCCGCTAAGCATTCACAAACCCCCTCTTTGGATACGTCTTGCTGCTACGAACGCCACGAAGGCGGCCTTCGACGCAGCGCTGCCGAAGCCCTCTCAGTTCTCAACCCGTGAGCCCAGCCCGGTTATGTGGACAGCCCCAGATTAAGGTTGGCAGGCCCTTCCAGTTGGAGGAAGATCCACGTGCCAAAGACGGAGCCGCCGTATCCGAGGGAGTTCCGCACCCGAGCCGTTGATTTGGTCCGCAAGACGGGAAGACGGTCGAGGAGGTCCAAAACGATCTGGCGTCGCGGGTCAAACGCTGCGCAACTGGATCCCGTCAGGCTGAGGCCGACGCAGGGAAAGGGCGGCCCGGGGACCTGACGACGCCGGAGAAGATCGAGATCCACGAGCTCAAGCGGGAGAACCGCATCTTGCGACAAGAGCGGAACATCCCAAAAAGGCGCAGCCTTCTTCGCCAGGGAGAGCACAACCCGGTGAAGTGCTTCCGGTTTGTCGACGCGGAGAAGGACGGCCACTCGATCGCCATGCTCTTCCGGGTCCTGCAGGTCGCCCGTGCCGGGTACGACGCCTGAAGGCAGCGCCACGCGGCACAGGAGGCATGGTTCAAGGAAGCGATCGGCGAGATCCATGCCACAAGCCGTGGCACGTGCGGCACGCCACGGATCCATGCCACCCTGGCCCGATGGGGGGTCCACATTGACCAGAAGCGCGTGGCCCGGCTCATGGCGGAGTTGGGTGTGTCGGGACAGCGTCGGCCGCGGCGCGTCCACACGACGGTCGTCGATGCCGCGACCACACCGGCGCCGAACCTGGTCGACCGGGACTTCACGCCGGAGACGGTCCATCGGCTGTGGGTGGCCGGCATTACCTATATCGGCACCCAGAGGCGGGTGACCCCGCCCCGCCCCGGCCGTCCGGCGTGCCCACCGGACGGCGCGTTGGGCCTACGGAGGCCATGCCCGTCAACGCCGGGCATGGCCTCCGCCCCGTCGGGGGTGCCTGCGGCCTTTCGGGTTCTGCGGAGCACCTTCCCGCACGACCGCACAGGCACGCGCGCCGTAGACGGCCAGGGGACGGCGCCCGCCGGTCAGACGGGCAGCTTCTGGCCGCAGGCGCCGCAGTAGGTCCAGCCGCCATCCGCGAGCTTGCCGCCGCAAAACGGGCAGAAGCGCACCGCCCCGTGGACGGTCGCCGCGCGCCGCCGCCTGCCGGACACCTCCCCACCGCCGTGGCCGGAATCCGCGCGGCCAAGGCGGATGCGCGTGCCGCTGCGACCGGCCCGGTCGGTGACGATGTGGCCGAGATCGGCAAGGGCCTTGAGGTGGTACGTGATCGTGGTCGTCTTGGCGCCCAGGGCGAGCGCGAGGCGGTCGGACGTGGTGAGCACCTCGCCGCCGGCGTCGCGTATTGCGTCGGCCAGGTGCGCGCGCAGGCGATGGCGCAGGGCCTGCGCCGCATCGGGTGGCGGCGGGGCGGCCGGGGCCGGCAGCGAAAGCGTCGTTCCTTTCAGGCCGGCGCGCACCTTCACCAGGTGCCCGTCGGCGCAAAGGGCTGCCAGGTGGTCGCGAAACGTCTTCACGGACATGCCCAGCCGCTCGGCAACCCCGCCGGCGGTGATGGTCGCCTCGCCGCCGGCCGCCTGCAGATCCTTGACCAGGGTCTCAAGAATGCGCGTGCGCGCCTCCGCCATCGGCGGATCCTCGCGGTCGCTGCTTGCCACGGTGTGCCCCCACATTTCAGAGCGAAGTTTGGATTCAGGACTCGAATGTAACGGAAGACGAAACCCCAAGCAAGGTCTGCGTGTTATCCGGATGCCCCATATTTGCAGTCGTTATGCGGCGCGGTCCCTTCCGAATGCGGGCAGGGCTTGCGGGGTCGGGCGGTGGTCCCTCCTGCGATGACCGCCACCCGGCCGTGCAAGCGGGACACCGGCACCAGCCCACGCCACCCGTGGCCAAAACCCCAGAGGGTTTTCGAACGGTCCAGGGGTGAGGCACCGGCATTGGGAATCCTCCGGACGGGCCAACGGCGTCGAACTGCGGAACGTGCCGCGTTCCCAGGCCGTCGTCCGCCGTTGCCGCGCCAGCGCACCGGGGATTTCGACGCGCCGCGCCCACCTGCGGGTATCCCGGGCGGTGCGGCATCGGGGCGGCCCTTCCCCGTACGCCCCCGGAAGTGGGCGGCGGCGCGTTTCGCAAGCCCAGGGCGTGGGCGTTTGCTTGGGCGGGCGTGCCGCCGGCGGGGTCGCGCGGGGGCCCGATGGGCGGGGCGTTGGTGCTTTCCGTCGACGTCGACCACGGATCCGCGTACGGTGGTGCGCCCGCGCACCTCAGGCAAACAGCAGGGCGGCAAAGCGCGCGGACGCCCGCCGCGTCCGATACAGCCGCACCGCGGTCGGCACCGCCTCTAACGCGCCATCCTCCATGCTCGCCCGCAGCAGGCTTGCGTCCACCGGCGGCAGACTGCCGTCCGCGGCGGTCAGTTCCAGCATGTCCTGCAACCAACGGCGGATCTCAATCGCGCCGCGTAGCTGGAAGGCCTCGACGCCGTACGCGCCGACGGCCGTCGCCAGCAGCCGAGGCGGATCGTCCATGGCGGCCAGTGCGGCACGCAGGGCGGCCACCTGGGATTCAGACGGCGGGGTGGATGCCAACCGCCCGGCCAGCCGATGGCCTTCCCGCCGTCCAGCGACGGGAAGGTCCAGATCGTAGAGTGCGGCGCCCCCGTCGCGTCCCAGGGACCGGAAGCCGAGCCGCTCGGCCGCGGGGGCCACGTCGGCCTGGGAGGCCCACACCACACGCCGCAAACCGGCCAGATCGGCGGAACCGCGGCCAATAAATCCACAGGGCAGGCCGCCGGCCCGTTCCGGATCCCGCGGGCTGAGGCAGAACTGCAGGGCGTCCGCGTCGCGCGCCCCGTCGCCGTAGGCGCGAAGGGCGGGCCCCACCAGGGCGTGCCCACCCAGGGCCGACCGCGCACCGTCGGCCAGCGCCACGCGGCGGGCACAGGCCGCGCAGGACCGGCCCGCCGGCCGCACCACCACCCCGACGTCGGTCATGGCCACCACCAACCCGCCGCTCCCCTGCCAGGGGCCGGCAGCCGACGAGGCCAACCGCGTCGGTGCCTGGGCCGCCGAAGGAACCGAAACGTCCCCGACGGCGTCGGGAAGCGGCGGCCACCAGCGCGCGGCCTGGACCACAGACTCCCGCCACGCCACCGCGGGGTCCCCCCCGCGCCCGATACCGACGGCGCGCAGGCGCCAGTGGCGGACCGCCCAGGGCCGCCAGCGGCGAACCTCCCCGCCGAGGTGCTCGGCCACCGCGAGATCCAGGTGGTGACCGCCGGCACCGCGCACCACGAAGGGCAGCCGCTCCAACCGCGACCAGTGCGCCCTCACCTGCGCGCCGCCCAGGATCTGCGACAGGGAATGGCGGTCGCACGGACCCAGCACCGCGGCAGCCGCGACCACGGTGTCCATGGTGCCGGCCTGACCCACCCCGGCGCGCCACGCCAGGCGACGGGAGCCGGGGTGCAGCCATTGTTCCACCAGCAGCGACACGACGGCCGCCTCGCGATCCCAGGCGGCACGGGGCGCGTCCGGTTCTTCCAACCGGCTGGCCGCGCGCGCCAGCATCCGGGGATTGCCGGCGGAGGCCGCGTGCACCACGGCCGCGTCCAACCGTACCCCGTCCCGCTCCACCAGTCGCTGGGCATGGCAGGGTTCAAGCCCGGAGAGGGTGCGGCGCTCCGCGGCCACACCGGCGGGCAGCGCCTCCCGCCAGAGCCCGGGACGCTGCTGGCGGGCCGCCCAAACGGCGCAGACGCCGACATCCAGCGGCCGCAGCACGTTGGCCAGGACGGCGGCCTCGGCGTCCATCAACTGATCGGCGTCGTCCACCGCCACCAGCAGCGGACGGTTCCAGGGCCAGCCCGCCATCTGAATGCCGGAGGCCAAGGACGGCGGTGTCGCGAGCACCGGCACCCCCAGGCTGTGGCGCAGGTCGTACGCCAGTTCCTGCAGCGCCAGCGCCACCCGGTTCGGCCGTGCCGCGCCTTCGATATGCAGCACGGGGAGCGACCGGTAGCGGGCCTGATGCACCAGGACCCGCAGCAGGGCGGACTTGCCCACGCCCTCGGCACCCTGCAGCCAGACGTGGCGCGAGGGCGCGTTCTGCACCCCGCTCAGGGCGGCGTCCAACTGGGCCCGCTCACGTTTCCGACCGACAAACCGGGCGCGCTCCACTTCCCACAGGACCTGGCCAAGCGTTCTCCCCCGATCGCCGCCGCCCACCCGCCTCAGCCCCCTGGTCCATTACCAGGCACCGCCCGGCCCTGGCGCGACCGGCAGATGGACGGGTTCCGGGCGGCATTCGGCGGAAACCGACCCGGTCGCCGTCGAGGCGCTGCGGGCTCCCGACCCGCGGTGCGGCCTCCTAAACCCGGCCGCTGCCGACCGGGTCCTGGCACAGCAGACCGCGCTGCCGCCGCAGCGATGCCCGCACCTCCGCCTCCTCCCGGTTGAGGAAGGCGGCCGCGGCCGTCGCCGACCAGCCGCGTCCGGAGACAAGCCTCCAGACGGCGGTGTCGTCCGCCTCTCCCCAGGGTCGTTGACGCGCCACCCGGCGCTCGTACGGGACCACGCCCATCGCGGCCAACCGGCGGCGCGTCTCCCTGGCCAGCCGGCCCCCCGCGGCGAACCCCTCAAGGGCCGCGCACTTCATCGCCTCGGACAGGTGCGGCGGGCCGCCGCAGACGCCGTCGCCCTCCGGGACCGGTAGCGCCCCCATCGCCATCACCCGCAACGGCCCTACGCCGGGGCGGGCGGTCCGCCCTCCGTCAGACCGGCCTGGATTGCGCTCCCATTCAGGCGGCATTGACGTCCAGATGACCCAAGCCTCATGGGCCGGTCGGCACACCTTCGACCCAGGCCCGCCACGGCCGAGGGGCGGGGCGGCCCGCCGGCCCCCCGCCCCTCGCGGTTCCACGCCGCAGCACTCGGTCGCCGCCTGCCCCGCCTACCGGGAGCGGGCGACGCGCCGCCGTGCCAGAAGCCCCCACCCAAGCGCCATCGCCAGCAGGCCGCCGGCCGGTACCAGCGGCGAACCGCCGGTCTTGGGCAGCGCCGCTTTGCCGCCGGCGGTCGATGTCTTGGCCGGGGCGCTGGACGCGGCGCCGGCCGGGGCACTGGTCGAAAGCATCACCTCGTGCACCGCCACCCCGGGGCTGCCCCCGATGCGCAGGTCCGCGTTGTTGTTCTCCTTCTGCTGGAAGGACACTTGGGTCAGCTTCCAGGTCACCTGCTTCCACTGCGCACTGCCGCCCAGGGTGACCGACGCCGTGCCCCCGTAGGCGCCGTTGACCGGTGCGCTGGCGATCGTCGAGTCGTAGTTATACATGACCTGGCCCTTGGCGGGCGAGTCGTAGTAGTCCACCGTCAGATACAGCGTGCTGGGCTTGGCGGTGACAAGCGTCGACGACGGATTCACCTGCAAGTAGCTATAAGTCACCGGGTTCCCTGCGGAGGCCGTATTCTTGGCAAACACGTCCGCGCCCTTGCCGCCCACGGTGGACGACGAAAAGAGGCTGTCGCCCTGATGGGCACCGACCACCGTCATTCCGGAACACGACGCCGTGGAACCGAGAACACAGGACGCGCTCGTCGACGCCGCGGCGGCCGGCGCGGCAAACAGCAGCGCCGTTGCCGCACCCGCGACCAGTGCGGCCGCGGCTCCCCAGGGTCCCCTGCGGGACACGATCACGCTCTCCACCCCCGATCCCGGTGGCGGTCACCGACGCGGTCGGGCCGAACCGGTAATCCAAGGATTCGCAATCGTGGAAGGCCGTTCCTGCACCGGAAGGTACGCAGCCAAGCAAGATTTTAGCGGCAACCGGGCCCGGCGGACCGGAGAAACCGTCGCGAAAAGCCGACGCTCACGCCTCGAGCCACGGGCGCAGTTCGCCAGGATCCACCACCAACAACCCGTCTTCGGTCCAGCGCAGCGCGCCCGCCTCGCGCAGCTGGCGGAGCGTCCGGGTCACCGTCTCGCGCGAAACACCGATCAACTGGCCGATCTCGCGATGCGTCAAGGGTATGTCGACGGTCAGGCGGCCGTTGGCGTCGGTGCGCCCGTGCTCGCGGGCGAGCTGCAGCAACGCCGAAACCACGCGCCCGGTCGCACTGCGCAGCGCCAGGTCATACATCCGGCCCTGCGCCCACAGCAGCCGGCGCGCCAACTGCTGGAGCAATCCCCAGGCCAGATCCCCATAGGATTGCGTCAGCCGCGCCACATCCGCGTTGCGAATGCTGCCGATCTCCGCGGCCGTCAGCGTTTGCGCCGACGCGGGATAGGGCACGCCGTCGAGGAAACCGACCACCGCCAGCAGGCCGCCGGCGTGCAATACCTGCAGGGTCTGCTCATGGCCGTCGCGTGTATCGCGGAAGACCCGTACCCGGCCGCGCAGCACGAAGTGGAAGCTTTCGGCCTCCTCGCCCTCGGCAAACACGAACATGTCCTGCCGATAGTGCCGCACGGTGGTCGCGGCCGCCAACGCCTGACGCGTGGCGGCCGACACGCCCTCAAACAGGGGTACGGCCTCCAGGTCCTCCACCGCACAGGCCATAACGGTCCCCCCAGCTTCGACCCGAATCAGGCGCCGCCCGCCGCCAGCCCCGCGGCGAAGGCTCGCTCCATGTCCCCGAGCAGCGGCCGCAGCGGGCGGCCGGCCTCGGCCAAGAGCGGCAGCACGACATCGTTCTCCTTGTCGGCATGCACCCGAAACACCCCGAGGGCCGCCGCCGCGGCCAGCGCCACCGGCAGGCCCGCCGGCGGACCCGGGGCCGCGGCCTCCAATGCGTCCACCTGCGTGCCGAGGCTGCGGTGCTCAAGCTCCAGGGCCGTCACCAGCGCCGGCGCCAGCGGCACGGTCGCTGCGTAGATCGTCGACTCCTCCGCCGCCGCGTGCACCAGCACCTCGCCACGCCAGTATGCCACGAGAGCCGCGAGGGCGGCGGCCCGCTCCTTTGGATCGGACGCCGCGACCACCGCCTCCGTGCGCCGCGCCAGGGTATCCGCCATCGCCGCGTGGTGCGTGCGCACCGCCGTGATCACCGCCTGGGCCTCCGCCGCCGTCTCCGCCATGGGTCATCCCCCCCGCACCGTTGCCCGTCGCATCGCCGCCGCACCGAGTCGGGCGGCGCGGCGGCGCCATCCGCCCCGCCGCCAAAACGTCCGTGGGTCCGGGGTCAGGAAGCGGCGCGGCGGCCGATGCGCACCCGCCATACCTCAGGGCCGCGCTCCACATACTCCCAGTCGAACACCCCGGGCCGCTCCATCTGGAACTCATAGTGCAACGGCTTGGGGTCGTGGTCATTGATCAGCAGCATGGACTCCCCCACGCCCAGCCCGTCAAAGGTCGCGTGAATCGTCGCGTGCTTGTCGCGTGGCGGCAGTGGCCGCACATCCAACTCCGCCGCAAACCCGTCCCCCATCGTGGTCGCCCCTTTCGCGTCGCCCGCACCGTCGCGGCCGACGCAAGCCAGCGTACCCGTCCCCGCCGCCCTGCGGCGGTGACGCCGCTCACCCACCGCGGGTGCCAACGGCCACGGCCGCGGCAGGAGAAACCCGCCGGTCGTGCTATCTATTCGGTTAGATGCGGCGGGGGCCACGCTTGGCGGAGCCGCCGTATGGCAAGGGAGGCGGACGCATGAGTCGGTTGCGGGTGGGGTTTATCGGCACGGGTCGCAAGCCCGAGCGCCCCGGGCCACAGGGATTCGGCATGGCGCACCAGCACGCCCAGGGGTACGCGGATTGCGCATCGGAGTGCCAGGTCGCGGCGTGCGCGGACATCGTGCCGGAAAACGCCGAGGCCTTTGCAAAGCAGTGGGGCGTACCGTCGGGCAGTGTCTATACGCGGGCCGAGGACATGCTGGCCGCGGAACACCTCGACCTGGTCAGCATCCCCGTGTGGCCGCGGCTCCACCGGCCGTTGGTGCTGCAGGCAGCCGAGGCCGGCGTGCGCGCCATCTTCTGTGAAAAGCCCATGGCGGATACCTGGGAGGCATGCCGCAGCATGGCCGCGGAGTGCGAGCGGCGCGGCGTACGGCTGGCCTTCAACCACCAGCGGCGCTTTGGCCGCCCCTTCCGCGGCGCCAAAGAAATCCTCGATTCCGGCCGCATCGGCCAGCTGGTCCGCGTGGAGTTCGGTACCGGCAACCTGTATGACTACGGCTCGCACAGCTTCGACCTCTCCTGCTACTTCGCCGGGGAGCAGGCCGCCCGCTGGGTCATCGCCCAAATCGACTACCGCACCGAGCGGGTGGTGTTCGGCACGCACAACGAAAACCAGGCGTACGTGCTGTGGCAGTATCCCGACGGGGTCTACGGCGTGGCCTCTACGGGCGAGGGGGCCGACCTCATCGGTTGCCACAACCGCCTCGTCGGCAGCGAGGGTGAAATCGAAATCGGGCGGCGGGGCAAGGGCATGCCCGTGCTGCGCCACCGCCGCTTCGACGGCGGCGGTTGGCAGGCCGTGGACTGCGGCGCGGAGGGCGTGCACGGACCTGGCTACGTGGAACGCGCGGTTGCGGACGTGGTCGCCGCGCTGCGCGAGGATCGGGAAACCGAACTGTGCGCCCGCAACGCCCTGCATGGCGCGGAACTGATCTTCGCCAGCTGGGAATCGGCGCGCCGCCGCGCCCGCATCGACCTCCCGCTGACGATCGACGACAATCCGCTGGAGGCCATGGTCGCGGCCGGCGAACTCCGGCCCCAGCCAGCCGCAAGCGTCTGAAGGCCGGCGCAGGCGGTCCCCTGACACCGTCGGGGGCACCGCCGCGCGGGTCGGCACTCAGGCCGGCAGCCCGCGGGAGCCGATCTGGACCACGGTCGCCGGCGTGAACCCGCCAACCTGGTCGAAGTCGGCCTGGATCGTACCGCGGCCATGGAATGGGGCGTTGTTCGCGCACGCATACAACCCCACCCAGGCGCCGGCCAGGTCGACGGTCACCGGGGCGCCGGCCGGGGTAAAGCGCTTGCCGTCGGGTGACGAATACGCCTGCCACGTGCGGCCGGACCGCTGCAGCCGCAGCCAAAGGGGCCGCAGCAGCACGTTGGCGTGCGCGCCGGGCGGTTTGCGCGTCACGGCGCTTGCGGCCGGGGCGGCCGCAACCTCCCGGGCCGTCGTCTGCGCGGCGAGCGGCCGGTAGACCACTCCCACGCCCTGGGCGGCCGTCACGGACACCAGGACCATGGGCGCGTCGTCGCTCAGGTCGCCGCGGACCATCAGGCCGGCCGCCGCAAACGGGCTCAGCTGCGGGCAGGTCGCGTTGCGCAGGGCCGTGAGGCGACAGGTGAAGACGGCCGGCGTCTGCCGCGCCATCGCGCCCGCAAAGCCACAGTTGTCATGGATCCCGAAAACGGACGCCCCGTCGCCCACCAGGCGGTAGGCCCCGGCGGTACCGCGCGTCAACAGCCCCGCATCCGCCCGCGACGCCACCCCAAGACCACTGCGGGTCGGCGCGGCAAACGTATAGGCGCCGCCCGCCCGCCCTGCCGCCGCCAACTGCCCGGCCACCGCCCGCACCGTACCCACGGCGGCCTTGCCGCGCCGCTCGATCGCATCGACCTGGAGATCGGCCGCCCCAAAGGCCGTACGCACACTGCTTTCGGTCCGGGTGAACAGCTTGGAAAGCCAGCCGCCCACGGCCGCGGTCGCCACGGCGTTGTTGTAGCGGTAATACTGCGGGGCCAGGGCGTAGCCATGCACCGCCGCGTCGGCAAACCACTGCAACTGCTTGCCGCGCAGGGGCGGGGCGATCTGTTGCACCGCCTGCACCCAGTAGTCCCACAGATCCACCCGGGCCGGGGTCAGCAACTGGATCTTGA
>DAHWHT010000154.1 GCA_027335515.1 Clostridia bacterium | reverse complement strand
CGGTGCCGGCGGTCAGTGGGATCAGCCCGAGCAGCGGTCCCGCCGCCGGCGGCACACCTGTGACGATCCGCGGGGCGGACTTCACCAGCCCGGCGACGGTCCATTTCGGGCCGAATGCGGCGACGAATGTGGCCGTCGCGTCGTCCACGCAGCTTACGGCGACCGCGCCCGCCGGCAGCGGCACGGTGGACGTCACGGTGACGACGG
This sequence comes from Clostridia bacterium, assembly GCA_027335515.1. The sequence continues at coordinate 7,243 of DAHWHT010000154.1, read as the reverse complement.
CCGCGGGGACGAGCGCGGCGGGCCCAGCAGACCAATTCAGCTACATCGCGTCACATGTGGTACCGTTTTCGGACGTGCCGTCGACCTTCTGGGCGTATGCGGACATCCAGGCCCTGAAGGGTGCCGGGATCGTGAGCGGATTCCCCGACGGCACCTTCCAGCCTAACGCAAACGCGACCAGGGCTCAGTTCGTGAAGATGTTGGTGTTGACCGTCGGGCTGACGCCGAGCACAGGTACGACGCCCTTTGCGGACGCGCCTCCCTCTGCTTGGTACGCGCCATACGTATCGGCCGCGGTGAAGGCAGGCATTGTGCGCGGGCTCTCTTTGACCACCTTCGGTCCGAACGAGACCGTGACGCGCGAGCAGATGGTGGTCATGGTGGCCCGTGCGCTCAATTTGACCCAGACGACGACGTTGCACTTCAGCGACGCCGCGACGATCGATCCGTGGGCGCTGCGGGGGGTCGAGGAGGCCGCGGCGGCGGGCTACATCCACGGCTTTCCGAACGGCACGTTTCAGCCGCTGGCACCGGCCACCCGGGCGCAGGCGGCCAAGGTCTTGGCGGCGGTGCTGAGCGGGGAGGCGCCTTCCACCAAGGGCGGCAGTGGCAGCTGACCGGGCAAGGGAGGGCAAGGGAGGGCAAGGGAGGGCAAGGCGTCACTCCGACTGCGGTCAATGCCCGGACATGCTCCCAGTCAAGGCGTCCGACCGATGGTGGTTCACGAACACGACCGAATACCCGGTCACAATGGTTGGCCGGCGCCCCGCCACCGGGCTCTAGATTCCAGGTGCAGAAGGGGGATATCATCCAGACGCCGACGACGAACGGGTGGCTGAAGCGCCTGGGTCTGGAGTGTGTCGAAGGGGCGGACGGATTCGAGAAACCTCCGTAGGTGCCCTTGCTCGACGATGGCCAGGAGTTCGGCGAGGCCTTGTTGAGCGCCGCGCGCCTCTGTGGGACCGATCCAACCCTTGTCGACGGCGGTCGCGAAGTCGTCACGGTCCTTGATTGTGTGCCGTATTCCGTCGGCCGCGACGAGCACATCCAGCTCCAAGTCGACGTTGTACACGCTGTCCCCCTGAGTGAGGTGAGGCGTGCTGATGTCGCAGTTGAATGCCCAAGGCGTGAGCGCGCCCTGTTCTTCGATCAGGTCGCCGTCCGTGGTGAAGGCGCAATTCACCTCGAACCAGTGATCCGGCCAGGAGTAGTGACGAAGCACCGTGCCCTGACCCACCGCCACGTCATACACGAGTGCCTCGCGGTCGCGCCGCTGGACGCCAAGGCAAGGGACTGTGAATACGCGGACCTCGTCTGGTAAGTGCAGGTTGTGGAAGAGCAAGACATCCAATTCTATTTCACCTCCGCCGCGGTTCCAAGGGCGAATCCGCTCTGTCCGCTCTGTCAACCGAAGCGGGGATCCTTGCGGATCCATTGGATTGCATGTCTGCGCGGCTCAACATCAACAGGGGCCTTTCGGTGCCGTTGTGCGGGGATGACTCGATTCGGAGCACGAGTAGATCGCAGGGTGAGCAGGTGGTTGCCCGTCCGCTACCATTTTGCGGGCGACAGGGCTTCACACCCAAAGCAGCTGGCTGGGTTACGGCTGGCGCTCCCGGCCTTCCAGGTCCTCTCGCATCTTCAGGTACTGCTCGCGGTCGATCTCGCCCCTGGCATACCTTTCGCCCAGGACTCGCAGCGGGTCGTGGGATCCACCCGCACCCACGGGTCGTCGTCGGACCAAGGCGTAGATGACAAAGCCGAGGCCCGCCAGGGCGAGCAGCCAGAAAACGATCAGCAGCCACATCCACAGTCCCGCCAGCCCGCCGTAGTATCCCATCACGATCGTTCACGCCCCCGTGCGGCGGTGCCGGCCTCCGTTGCGCCGCCCGCACCGCCACAGCATGCCACGCAACCTGGAGCATGCTGCAAAGTCCGCGTTGCAACCAGCGGTCCTATGGCCTTGGAGACAGGGCCGCGGCGTCCCTGGCACGGGGCCGGTCGGAGCATCATCCCCGGCGGCCGTCGGCGAGATTCGCGGCCGCGGCGATCAGCAGGTTGGCGGCCGAGCGCACGTCTTCCTCGGTGGTGAACCGTCCCAGAGACAGCCGCACGGCCGTGAGGGCCGCCTCCTTGCCCAGGCCCAAGGCGAGCAGGACCTCGGACGGCTCGACCCGGCCGGCGTGGCAGGCAGAGCCGGTCGAGGCGGCGATGCCCGGGGCGGCGGCAAGCAGGTCTTCGCCGGAGAGTCCCGGTACGCCGAAGTTCAGCGTGTTGGGCAACCGCCGCTCCGGGTTCCCGTGCAGGCGGAGCCCCGGGATGGCGGTGGTCAGCCGAGTCCAAAGCTCGTTCCGCAACCCCCGCAGGCGGCCCGCCTCCTCGTCGAGGTGCCCGCGTGCGAGCGCACACGCCTTGCCGAGGCCCACAATGCCGGCGACGTTCTCCGTGCCCGCCCGGCGCCCGCCCTCGTGGCCGGCACCGTGGACCAACGGCTCCAGTGTGAGCCCGCAGCGAACGTAGAGCGCGCCAACGCCTTTGGGGGCATACAGCTTGTGCCCCGCCACCGCCAGCAGATCCACACCCAGGTCGTGTACCCGCACGGGGACCTTGCCCACGGACTGCGCCGCATCGGTGTGAAAGGCAACCTCGTGCTCCCGGGCGACGGCCGCGATCTCGGCCACCGGCTGGATCGTGCCCACCTCGTTCTGGGCGTGCATGACGCTGATGAGCACCGTGTCGTCGCGGATCGCCCGCCGCACATCGTCGGGGTCCACCAGACCGCCCGGGTCCACGGGCAGCACCGTCACGGCAAACCCGTGCCGGCGCTGGAGGTAGCGGCAGGTGTTCAGCACGGCCGGATGCTCCACCGACGTCGTCACGATGTGCCGTCCACGCCCGCTCTGAGCGAAGGCGACTCCGCAGATGGCCAGGTTATCCGCCTCGCTGCCGCCACCGGTGAAGACGATCTCCTCGGGCTGCACACCCAGAAGCTCCGCCACCTGCCGCCGCGCATGTTCCACCGCGTTACGCCCGGCCTGACCGTACGGGTGTCCGCTGGAGGGATTCCCGAACTCCTGCTCCAGATACGGGCGCATGGCGGCGAAGACATCCGGGTCCACCGGCGTCGTCGCGTCGTAGTCGAGGTAGATCGGCAGCTGCATCCAGACACCGTCCTCCCGCGTTCCACCGCCTGAGCCGCGCCCGCTCACGGCGCGACCTCGATGGCGCCGCCCGGCCCCGGCAACACCTCACCGATGTCCGCCGCCGTGACGCGCCCGGCGGTCAGCGTGGCCAACAGCGTCTCCGCGCGGTCCGCCGGTACGGCGATGAGCAGGCCGCCGGAGGTTTGGGCATCGCAAAGCAGCGTCCGGGCCTCGGAAGATACGGACGGTTGGCAGCGCACCTCGTCTCGGAGCATGCGGTAGTTGTTCTGCGTGCCCTGGGAGACCGCGCCCTCGCGGAGCATGTCCCATGCCCCCGGCAGCACCGGGACCCGCCCGAACGCCACCCGTGCGGAGACGCCGCTCAGTTGGACCATCTCGCGCAGGTGTCCCAGCAGCCCAAACCCGGTGACGTCGGTGCAGGCGCTGACGCCGACGGCCTGCATGGCCTCGGCTGCCGCGCGGTTGAGTTGGGCCATCACCGGCCGTACGCGGGCCTCGATGTCCGGACCGCCGCGGCCGTGGGTCAGGGCCGTCGTCAGGACGCCGACGCCCAGCGGCTTGGTCAGCACCAGGTGGTCGCCCGGGCGGGCGCCGGACTTGCGCACCATGCGGGCCGGATCGACGATCCCGGTGACGACCATGCCATACTTGGGCGTCGGGTCGTCCAGGGAGTGCCCGCCGGTGACCGACGCCCCGGCCTCCGCAGCCTTGGCCGCACCGCCCTGCAGGATCTTTTCCAGGATCTCCAGCGGCAGCATGCGCACGGGGAACGCCGCCACGTTGAGTGTGAAGAGCGGCACGGCGCCCATGGCGTAGATGTCGCTCAGGGCATTGGCCGCCGCCACCTCGCCGAAGGCGCGCGGGTCGTCCAGCACCGGCGTGATGACGTCCACCGTCTGGACCACGGCGAGGTCGTCCCGCAGGCGGAACACGCAGGCATCCTCGCCCACTCCGGCGAGCACGCGGGGATTATCTTGGGTCGGTAAACGCTTCAGGACCTGGACCAGGTCCTGTGGGCCCACCTTGCACGCTCAGCCGGCGCCGGGCGAGTAGGCCGTCAACCGCAAAAGGCTCTCCACGGATGCGATCACCCCGCCACAGCATACCGCACGGCGAATGCGGCATCGATGCAGACTTGCGCCGCCCTGATGCGTTTGGTGCATGATGGCGTCGGACCGGGGGAGGGGTGGCCGTGTCTGAGGAGGCACTTCCAGAGCTGGATCTCGCGGCCCTGCAGGCGTTCTATCAGGTCGCGCGCCTGGGAAGCTTCTCGCGCGCGGCCGACGCCCTCCACCGCAGTCAGCCGGCCGTTTCGCGGCAGGTGCAGGCGCTGGAGGCAAACCTGGGGTTCCCGCTCTTGGCGGAGCGACGGCCGCGCGTGGTCCTCAACGACGCGGGGCGCGCCCTTGGCGCCTACGCCGAGCGCATCCTGCGGCTGTGCGGCGAGGCGGTGCAGACGATGGACGAACTTCGGAGCCTGGACCGCGGGCGCGTGCGCCTGGCGGCCAGCACGACCCCCGGCGGGTATGTCCTGCCTGCGCTCCTGGCCCGCTTCAGCGCCCGCCACCCCGGCATCGAGGTCCACCTTGCCGTCATGCGGAGCGCGGAGGTGGCCCACCGCGTGGCCGCCGGTGACGCCGACATCGGCGTTCTGTCTGAAGGAATGGTCGGCCCGGAGTTCTTCGTCCAGCCCTTCGTGGCGGACGAATTGCTGTTGGTCGCCGCCCCGGGCCACCGCCTGGCCGGCCGGGAGCCCTCGCTTTCCCAACTCGCCGCCGAAACCCTCCTGCTGCGGGAAGAGGGGGCCGGAACCCGGCGCGCGGTCGAAGCCCATCTGGAACGTGAAGGCCTGCGGTTCGCACGGAGCTTCACGCTCGGCTGTTCGGAGGGCATCAAGCGCGCGGTGGCCGCCGGCATGGGCTTGGGATTCCTCTCGCGGTTCGTGGTGGAAGGCGAACTGGCCCGCGGGACGCTCGCCCTTATCCGGGCCAAGGCCGTGACCCGCGTGTTTCACCTCGCCATCCCGCGGGATGCCCGCATGTCTCCCGCCGGCGCGGCCCTGCGCGCGTTCCTGCAGCAGGCCGCCAACGGGTCGGCGCATCATGCGCAGAACGTATAACCATGACGACACTTTGGCATTGGACGCATGACGATGCCCCCCCTACCCTGGGAGACAGAAACGACGGGCGGGCGGACGCGGCCGCCACGGGGGGACTTGCAATTGAAGATCGGCGTGGTCCTCGGCACCAACGAGCCGGAGACGGCCTGGAATGCCTTCCGCTTTGCGGTCAAGGCGCTGGAGTCCGGCCACACGGTCCGGGCCTTCCTGCTCGGTCCGGGTGTCGAGTGTGAAGGCATCCGCCAGGGCGCGTACGACGTTCCCCACCAGATGCGGGCGTTCGCCGACCGTGGCGGGGAGTTGCTCGCCTGCGGCACCTGTCTGCGGTCACGCCACATGGGAGGTTCCGACCTCTGCCCCATCTCGACGATGCAGGACCTGGTCGATCTGACGTGTTGGGCGGACCGCCTGCTGACGTTTTGACCCGTCCTACGAAGGAGGGATCCGGGCATGGAGTCCCCCTCGGTCGCGGCGATGGAGCCCCGTCGCGGCACCCCGACCAAGCCGCTGGACGAGCCGTGCATTCGGCGCTGGATGGTGCGGCAGTGCGCCGGGACCGATCCGGTGTTGGATGTCGGCTGCGGCGTGGGGGAACTGTGTGCCGACCTCTCGCGGCGGGGCCACTGCGTCACAGGGGTCGACCACGATCCCGCGCAGCTGGCCGAGGCACGCCGGAGGGCCCCGCCGGATGGAAGGATCCCTGGGCCGGAGTGGGTGCAGGACGACGGTCAAGTGCTTGGGCGGGTCGGGGACGGCCGCTTTGGTGCGGCGACGATGGTCTTCGTGCTGCACCACCTGGCCGATCCGGCGGCGGGGCTGCGGGCCGCCTGGCGGGTCCTGCGGCCCGGCGGCCGTCTCCTGGTCGCCGAGATGCTGCCCAAGGGTCCGGAGGCGGGCGATCTCTGTCACCGCATTGAGTTTGAGCAGTGGGTGGATTGGCTCGCCGCGCTGGAACCGGCCGAGATGCGCCTTCTCGCCCCCGCGGACGAGGAGTGGCTGCTGGTCCGCCTGGGCAAGGCGCCAGACTGAACGGGCAACGGTGGGGCCGAAGCGGAGGGGGATGGGTTCCCGTGGATAAGCGGACCGTGCTGGTGCTCGGAGGCGGGGTGGGTGGCGTCGTGGCCGCCAGCGTGCTGCGGCGCGAGCTGGCACCCGAGGATCGGGTGGTGCTGGTGGAGCGCTCCGCCAAGCACACCTTCTGGCCGTCCCTGCTCTGGCTCATGAGCGGCAGTCGCAAGGCGGAACAGGTGCAGCGGGACCTTGAACCGCTGGCCCGGCGCGGGATCGAGGTCCGCCACGGGGAGATCAGGGAGATTGACCCAGAACGGCGGCGGGTCGTGGTGGACGGCGAGGCGTTGACGGGTGACGCCCTGGTGGTCTCCCTGGGCGCCGAGCTCGTTCCCGACCGCGTGCCGGGCCTCCCCGAAGCCGGGGGCAACTTCTACACCCTTGACGGCGCCAGGCAGGTCTTCGACCAGGTGGAAAACCTTCACTCCGGGAAAGTGGCGGTGGTGGTGGCGGATGTTCCCTTCAAGTGCCCGGCGGCTCCGTATGAGGCCGCCATGCTCCTGGACGGCCTGCTGCGGCGCCGCAGGGTCCGTGACCGGGTGGCGCTGACCGTGTATGCGGCGGAGCCTGCACCCATGGGTGTGGCGGGTCCCGATGTCTCACGCGGCGTGGTGGCGTTTGTTCGGCAGCGCGGCATCGAGTATCGCCCGAGCACGAAACTGGTCCGGGTCGACGCCGCGGGCAAACGCCTGCACTTCGACACCGGCGACGAGGCGGAGTTTGACGTCCTGGCGGCGGTGCCGCCGCACGCCGCCCCCGAGGTGGTGCGCAACTCTCCCCTGGCAGGCCCGAGCGGCTGGATTCCGATCGACCCCGCCGCCTGCGAGACCCGGTTCGAGAACGTCTTCGCGATCGGCGACGTGACGACCGTACCGCTGAAGCTGGGCAAGCC
>DAHWHT010000152.1 GCA_027335515.1 Clostridia bacterium | reverse complement strand
CGACGGCGGTGAGCGAGGGCCTGTTCCCCCGCTTGCAGTGCCTCCCTCACCGCTTGCTCCACTACCAGGGCGAGGGTGGCCTCGGGGTCCATCGGGTCGATGGGTGCCGCCTCGTCGGATCCGGGGGACAGCGAGGGGGCGGGCGAAGGGCCTTGCTCCGGCCCGCCCGAGGGGTCCTCCGCATCGACCGCCGTGTTCCACGACGGGGCCGACGGGGTCTCCCCGCTCATGCCCTCATCGGGGGGCCCTGGCGGCAGCGGGGGTGCGGCCGGGTTCTGCGTGCCCGACGGCGAAGGAGCAGAGGGCTCAGGGCCCTCCGAGCCCGTGCTGGCTTCCACTCGGCGCTCCTCCCGGGGAGCGGTGTTGCCGCCGCGGTGTTTGCGGGGAAAGAAGGGAGGGGAGAGCGACACTGCTCCCCTCTATAGGGAGCACACAAGGTGGGTGGGGGAAATCTCTGGTTGGCATGGTAGGCCCTATATGTTGTATGTGGTGTATTGCGCGCCACTATATGTATGGTCTAGTTGATCGAGTGAGTCGGGGCGGTGCCGCTAAACACGAAGGGGCGGGACGCCGCGCGGGGCAGACCGGCGCGGCGCCCCGCCCCTTCCGGTTGCATTCTTGACCGCCCGTTACCCGGCGGCCCCCTGTTCCAACGCCTCGACCGCCTGCACGGCCCCCCCACCGCCGATATCCAGCGCGTTCAGCGCCGCGGTCAGCGTGGCCGCGTCTACGCTCGACCACAGGCGCAAACCGGCGCGCCCCCCCTCCTTCGCCCTGTCGTCCAGGCGGGGCACTCGGCGCACCCGGCCGCTAAGGTCCACCTCACCGGCGGCGGCGATGTTCGGGGGCAACGGCACCTCCCGGGCAGATGACGCGACCGCCAGGGCCACGGCCAGGTCCGCCGCCGGGTCGCGCAGCCGCATGCCGCCCGCGATGGTCAGGAAGATGTCGGCGTTAGCCAGGCGAGGCAGCCCGACCCGCCGCTCCAAGACCGCCATCACCATGGCGAGCCGGTCCGCCGGGTAACCGGTAGAGGCCACCCGAGGTGTGACAAACTTCGCGGGTGCGACCAGCGCCTGCACCTCGGCGAGCAGCACGCGGCTGCCTTCGAGGGTCGCCGCGATAGCGACCCCGGGCAGGCCGTCGCGGCTGGCGTCGTCCAGCAGCGCAGCACCCGACGGCAAGCCGTGCATGCCGTCGGTCTCCATCGTGAACAGGCCAACCTCGTCCACGTCGCCGAAGCGGTTCTTGTCGGCGCGCAACATCCGCAGCAGCGGCCCGCGCTCCAGGGCGAGCGAGGCATCGACCTGGTGGACGATTTCGTAGCCGCCGCGCACGGCGAAGTCAGCGTTGACGTGGACGACGGCGACCACCGGGGTGGCGGTGCCGCGGGCGAACGCCAGGAGGTGCTGGCAGGTCGCCATCACCTGGGAGGGGGTGCCGGGCGCGGCGGGCAACGACGAGTCGGCGCACGCGTGCAGAGAGTCGACGATCAAAAGCGCAGGTTTCACCACCGCGGCGCCGCTGAGGATGCCGAGGATGTCGGTTCGGCCAAGGACGTGTACCCGCCCTTGGGCCGGCAGGGTCAAACGACGCCCCCGGGCGGCCACCTGCGCGGGGGACTCCTCCGCCGCCACGTAGAGGACGGATCGGTGGGTGCTGTCGGCGACGGCCGCCGCGACTTGCAGGAGCAGTGTGGACTTGCCGGCGCCAGGCTCGCCGCGCAGCAGGACCATGCTGCCCGGCACCAGCCCACCACCCAGCACCCGGTCCAGTTCGCCAAAGGTCGTGGGGAGGCGGGTCTGGCGGTCGGCGGGGATCTCCGCGAGACGTGCCGGGGTCAGGATGCCGGGGCCGGTGCGCGCCGGGGCGGGCCCCTTAGTCGGCGGCGGCCCTGGGAGGGGCAGGTATCGGCCGCAACCGGCGCACTTAATGGGCCACGGGGCCCCGGCGGGATGGACGTGCCCGCAACGTGGGCAGCCGACGGGGAACGGCATGATGGGTGGGACACGCGGGGCCGTGGCGACGGGGGCGGTGGGCAGCGCCAACGGGGTCGCTCCTTTCGTGTAGCCACCAAACCGAGGGAGGCTGAGGGGGAGCGGCCGCGGTCAAACCAGGAACAGGTGGGGGTGTTGCCGCGACGTGCTGCGGTGGATGTTGGCCAGAGAGTCGAAGATGCCGCGTAACAGCACGCGAAGCGCCGATATCCGCATACGCACCTCATTAGGTGAGTGGATTACGGCATGTGCCGCGTACAGGTCTCGGTAGGAGATGAAGGTCTTCCATCCGCTGGGCGCTTGCAAGAGCAACCCATGGCGCAGATGGCCCACCAAGGTCATGTCACGGGGATGCTTCTCCGTCGTCAGGGTGATTCGAATCGTCTCCGCCGGGGTCATGGTGGCCTCGTGAAACAGCCGATCCACGTTCGGCACGGTATCGGGCATCGAGACCCTTACCCGTGCCCACTCGGTGGCGGCTGTCTCCGCTGACCGCTCTTTGAGGGAGTGCAGCACAGACACCTTCACCTTGATCCTCTTCTTTCGGTAACTACTCAGCCCCCGTGGGGCCAGCGACCGTTTCGGGTGCTAAGGGGGCGGTCAGTGGGAAGGTGTCGTATCTATAGCCGTCTGCTCGTTGCAGAAGGCGTACGGCCTTCCACGAGACCCCATCAAACGGCCCCACCTTGAAAGCCCCCCGCGCCCGAACGACAACACTGGCCTGGCATAACGCCTGCGCCCACAAGAACGCCCGTCCTTGCTTCAGCCCCGCTGGCAAGTCCGCTCGTCTCAGTCGAACCTGCACCGCTGCCTCCACCAGGTCGCCGCTGCGAAAGCCGTGTGTATCTTTGGTGCGCATCAGGTAACCGACAGGGAAACCGCTAGCGCTGACTTTGGTCCTCTGGTAGCGCCCTCGTCCAAGTGCCGTAATGACGAGGACCCGATGATCCGCTAACCGCAACGAGGATGGCGTGCTTTTTCCGACGCAGGCAGCATCCAATGCGTGCGTCTTCTGTAGATTCAGCCGCGTACGGTTCCACTTGGTCCGGCCCCCGCTACCAACCTCGATCGGCAGACCGGTACGAAGCAGGGCACGGTGCAGCGCCCATCTGGTTGTATTGACCACCGCCGCATCCCGCAACGGGGCCTTGGCACGGGTCTGCACCGTACTGCACTGTTCGACCCGCTTCCGGTCGAGTGGCCGATGCGAGGCACATAGGCTTTGTGCCCATTCAGCAGGAGTACGGGTGCCCTTGTCCTGATTGCAGGTGCGGCATGCAAGAACAAGGTTGCTTACTCGGTTGGTGCCTTCTCGGGAACGCGGTACAATGTGGTCTAAGTTAAGTACAGGGTCACCAGAGAGGCCTCCGCAATATGCGCACAGGTGGTCGAACTTCTGCAGCAGGTACTCCCTCACCTCGAATCCCGCCAAAGTCCCCTGCTGGTACATGGCCCCCGTGATCTCTGGGTTCTCCATCCCCTGGGGGTCAAAGCGCACTATCTCCAGTGAGATAGATGTAACGGATGCGAGGCCGCGATAACGCTCCACCCAAGATGTGATGTTGTCGACTCGGCAGCGAAGCGACGGTGCCAGATGGCTAACCGGGCGCATCCCTGTGTCGTGCTGGCCGGTCGTGTGGCACCGGCGGCAGAAATGCCTCCCATGCATAGCGTTTCGGTCGCAACCCGCGCACGACTCTGGGTGGCGGTTGGCGAACCTGGGTTGTCGATAGCGAAGGTTGGCGGAACGACGACGATGACGGTATCCCGCTCGTTGCCCCATCCGCTTATGTACGGTTGTCTTGTGGTCAACCTGGGCGAGGTGCAAAACCGCCCCCTCGTCGTTCCCTTCCCCCCGGACCAAGGCGACGCCACTGTGCTTGGAACCAGGATCGATCTTCAGGCGGACCGGTTGTACCACAGACGCCTCCGCTACCCGATTCCTGAGCCGAATCGTAAACGGCCTCAAGCGGTGGACGACCGCTCGGCCACGCTGTAGCAGGATACGCGCCCGGCGATTGCTGCACGGCATCAACGGCCTTTTTCGCTTGTCCAGAACGAAGACCACGGGCGCTCTCCCTTCCATTCGACAAATCCCCTTGCGGGGAGCCCCTTACGGGGCCTCTTGTTACGGGGTCAGGCTGGCTTGCCTGACCCGCTCCCCTCGGCGATGTTGCCGCCCGGCGTTTCCCGCCGCCCGTTTCGTACCGGTGCCTACTCGGCGTGTCTGCTGCGGCGGGTTCCAGGGTCCGGGACTGAGGAAGCATCCCGGAGTGGGTCCTTGACCTAGCGACAACGTAGCGCCTTCATCGGCCGCCAACCTCGGGCGCTTGGCCTGGTCACTCCCAGGGTTCTCAGTCGGCGTCAGTACAGGCCCCCTGAGTAGTTACTTCCTTCGTATGCGTTCAGGTGCGGGAGCGCCTCGGCGCGGCGACGGCCCGTGTCCGCTGCTAACGCCCCTCTGCCCCCCTATAACAAGTAGCGCGGTGCTCCCGAGGGCGGTCGGGAGCACCGCGCTGGTCGCTGAAACAGCGGGGCCGAGCCTCTCCTACACGTGGGCAGTAGCAGCAGTGGCAGTGACGCGGTGCCGGGGGCCGCCCGCGTGACGGAGGCGGCGGGGCGCCTGTGGCTATGGCGCCCGTCCGCGCCGGCCCCGCACCATCCGGTCGTGCCGGCCGATGGCCGCGGCGGCGAGGTGGTAGCGGACGAGGGGGAGGAGGCACGCGGGGTCGGCGTCGACAGGGAGGACCTTGCTCACGATTGTCTGGGCGGCCCTGCCGATCTCTGCGCGCACACGCTCTCCATCCGCCATCTCCCGTAGGATGCCGGCGGGCCAGCCAGCGACCGCCGCAGCGCAGGCCGCCGTCAGGTCTCGCATGAGGTCGCGTATTCTGCTGCGGACATGGGATATATCCCCAATGGGCGTCCGGCAGGGCCGCCCCGCCCTGGGCTTTCCGGTCGCGGGGTCCACAGCGAAGAAGGCGGTGGAAAACTCTCGCGCACCATACAGGTGTCCGTGTGCCTCAATCAGGCTCCAGATTGCGAGCAGGAGGCTTTCGG
>DAHWHT010000149.1 GCA_027335515.1 Clostridia bacterium | reverse complement strand
GATCGTGCGGACAGAGACGCCCAGGCGCTTCGCCGCTTGCCTTGTCGAGAGCACCCGTTCCCCTGCCATGCAGGCATCATCCGATTAGTGGCAGGCGATATCAAGGCCCTATGTCAACTCCTCCTCGGCCTGTACTGCCTGCCCGGCCTCATCGCCTACCGGCGCGGCCACCCCAAGCGGGTCGCGATCGGCGCGCTGAATCTGCTGCTGGGCTGGACGTTCCTCGGATGGGTGGCCGCTCTGGTGTGGGCTTTGGCCTGATCCGCGACGCGCGGCGATCGGGGGGAGGGTACCGTGGTGTGGCGCCTCAGCCGAGGTGCGAGGGCCGGCCGACCCAGGGTCCCAACGGCGCAGCGGGCCACGGCGCTCATCGGTGACGAGTCCGGCCAATCGCTGGTCTTCAGCGCGCTGGCGACCGGCCTGGTCCTGCTCCTGCTGTCTTTCGGCGCGATCGGGGCGGCCTTTCTCATCAGTGCCCGCGCCGCGCTCGCCAAGGCGGCCGACGCCGCGGCGCTGGCCGCCCTGGAGCAGACCTCCGCCAGTGCAACGCTGCAGGTGTCCTACGTCGACTACCTTTGCCAGTGGAGCTACCAGTGGGGTTCCCAAGGGGGATACCCGCAGAGATCCGGTTCCCTCTCCTGCACCAGCTCGCCAGGGCAGACAACCGAGGCCGCGGGCGGCGTTGGGGCCTTTGCCGCCGGCTCCAGCGGGACCTTCGGCCCGCTGCCCGGGTGGGCCGCAGCGGTCGGCTGCATCGGGACCGTCTGGCCCGGGGTGGTGGGGGGCGCCGGGACCTATCGCATCTGCACGGGGCAGCAGGTCATGGCGGTGGGGTTGTCCGAGTCTGATCTGGGCCAGATGGAGCAGGCAGCGGAACAGTGGCTGCGGGCCAATGTGCAGATGGACGCGGAACTCTACGGGGCCAGCGTCACGAAGTGCGCGGTCGGTCCGGACGGGCAGGTAACGGTCACCGCAGAGGCCGATGTGCGGCCGGGACTGCTGAGGTTCCGGCGGGTGCTCGTGGCGGAAACCGCCTGGCCGGGGCAGTCGGGCTGAGCGAACCCGGGTGGGAGCGCCATGGAATGGGCTCGGCACGGGCTCCCGCTGGGGAGGGGCGGCCATCACCACCCCCTCCCCCCGGCGCGCCGCGCCACCCCCCGTTCCCCCTCCATCCACTGCCGCCGGAGCCAGCGGCCCGGGAGGGGGAACAGGGGGTCAGAGCTGGCCGGGAGGGCGGACGCACAGGAAACGGGGAGGCCCCGGGGGCCATTGCCCCCACGCCTCCCCGCACCCCTCCGTCGCCCCTCGCAAGGCCAGGGGGCGGCCGCGCCATCCCGTCCCCTGCCGGGCCGTAGACGCGGGGGGATGCGCCCCCCACACCCCCATTTGGCCGGTGGCGCCGGGCTCCGCCCGGCTCAGGGAATTATCTTGGACCGCCCCTTGCGTCCTCAGTCTACTCCTCGCCGCCGTGCCGCCAGGGTGCGCCCGCGGCTTATCCTCGCTGCGCTCCGGTAAATCCTCGGCCGCCTGCGGCGTCCTTCTGGCCCGCCGCCTCGTCGTTTCCATCAGACCACAAGGGGCGGTCCAAAAAATGGCGGTGTGTGGACAGCACACGGCCGAGGACGCCCCGGGCGACGGGCGCGGGATGCCGCCAGGGCGGAAGGCCAGCCAGGGCCGTCGGCAGCAAAACAATGCGGAGTGCCGGACCTGGAACACCCCGGAGGGCACGCACCCCAAGCACCCTACCTTGGCAACTGAACACCGGATGCGGCGCCGAGCGGCAGACGCGGAGACAGACGCGGCGGCAATGAAGGCGCCAGAGCAGGGAACCGGCCGGGGTGTGAGGCCCGGCGGATGTGCGAGTGGGTGCGCGGCTATGGCGGAGGATCCGAAGGTGACGGTGATGGACCTGGTAGCGAAGCTGGAGGCCGGGGTGCGCGAGGTTCAGGACGGCGAGGCCTGGCGGGCCTACCTGGCGGCGCAGGCCCGCTTCCACCAATACAGCTTAGGCAACACCCTCTTGCTGGTGGCTCAGATGCCAACAGCCACAAGGGTGTGCGGGTTCCAGGGCTGGTTGCGCTTCGGCCGGCACGTCAAGAGGGGCGAGCACGGCCTGAAGATCCTTGCCCCCGTGACCGTGCGCAAGGCGGCGGAGGACGCCACCGAGGCCGACGAGCCCCAGACCGTCACCCGCTTCCGCATCGTGACCGTCTTCGATGTGTCGCAGACCGAGGGAGACCCACTGCCGCAGCACCCCTGCCAGGACCTGACCACCGCCAGCGAACGAGGGGCATGGCTCTACGCCCGCCTGCGGGAAGTCGCCGCAGGCGAAGGCATCAGCGTCCACGTGGCCACCCACATGCTCGGGACCGCGCATGGCGCCTACATCCCCGGCGAGCACGCCATCATCCTGGCCCCTGGCCTGTCGACAGACCAGAAGGCGAAGACCCTGTGCCACGAACTGGGCCACGCGCTCCTGCATCGCGGCTCCAACCAGCCCCGCCAAAAAGAGGAGGCGGAGGCCGAGGGCACGGCGTTCGTCGTGGCCGCCTGGGCCGGCCTGGACACCTCCTCCTACTCCTTCCCCTACGTGGCGGACTGGGCGGGCAAGGAGGACGGCCCGGCCCTGGTGCGCCAGGCGGGCGCCGCCATCCAGCGCACCGCCGCGCAGATCATCGCCGCCCTGGACCCGGCGGCCGAGGCCGGCAACGCCCGCGAAACCGCCTGACGCAGCAAGATCAAGGGGGCCGGGCGCCCGGCCCCCACCGGGAGGGACCCCAGCATGGTGATCCATGTCGACCCCGACCGATTGGACCGCGAGGCCGGAAGCGCCCTGGCTGCCGCCGAGGCCGCCGGGGCGATGACCCCGCAGGAAGGCCAGGCTCTCCGCGACCTGGCCGAGCGGTGGCAGCAGGCCCTGGACGCCCTCTGCGCCGTCGCCCGCGACCTGAATAGCCTCGATGGACTGACCCGCGCCGGGGTCCGGAACCGGCTCGGACACCTGGCCAACGGCAACGGATTCGGGGGCGTGTTCTGACGCGTGCCGGCCCGGAGTCGGTAGGAACGGAGGTGGGGTGCGGTGGTTGCCCTGGACATCGACAACACCCTCGCCGCGGTCAATCCCGCGCTCTGGCGCCTGTTCCCCGCCAGCGACCGCGCCCGCTGTCACGGTGCTCCCGTGGGTCCCGAATGGTTCGCCTCGCCCGACGGCCGCCGCCTGTTGGCCGGTGTGCCGCCGCTGCGGGGCGCCGTCCAGGGCGCTCGGGCTCTCGCCGCCCGGGGTGGGGTGGTCTACATCACCAGCCGCCCGGTGGCGGCCTCCCCGGAGACCTGGGCATGGCTGCGCCGACACCGCCTGCCCTCGGGCCCGCTGGTCTTGGCGACCTCTGCCGCGCATAAGGCTCGCTGGGCCCAGATCCTGGGAGTCGAACTGGCGGTGGACGACGATCCAGAAGCCGCGCGGGCCTACCGCGCCGCCCGGATCCGCTGTCTCCTCCCCCGCTGGGGCTACAACGCGGCCGACCCGCAGGCGGGCTCGTGGCCACGACTCCTGCGGCTACTTGCCGCGGAACGGTGACCGCGGTCCACTCATCCGCGATCCTCGGGCGCGTGAACGCACCACACAACAGAGCGGCACAGCAGACGCCTGGCCGGACTCGGCCGGGCGTTCGTGTTTATGTCGCCGATCGGAGGGGTCTTGTCATGATCGGCAACCTGGGCCCGGGCGCGATGGGGTGGGCCGAGCGCGATCCGTGTTGGGCGGCGGCGCTGCACGTACTCGCCGCCCCGGTCCTGATAGAGAAGGATGTGGACTTCGGTGCCTGGGAGATCAACTTCGACGCCCGGCGCCGGCGGGCGCGGGCCTGGAGCGACGGCGGGCGGACCCTGGTAGCCGCCGCCGGCGCGCTCTTCGGGCACCTTCCGGGCGCCGAACGCCGCGACCTGGTGAGCGGTCTCGATGAGGACAATCTCCGTCGCGTGATGGACGCCCTGCGCCGGCGGGCGCGGGGCGGACGATGACCTGCGGGGGAATGGAGGCGTTGGGATGGTGCGGGCAAGGCGGTTGCGTGTGTACCTGGCGGGGCCGGCGGGGGTCGGCAAGACCAAGGTCGCTGAGGGGCTGGCCTCCCGCCATGGATTCCAGCGCATCAGCCTCGGCGACCTGGTGCGGGAGGAGTGCATGCGGCTGGGGCTTCCCCTGACCCGGGCCTACCTTCAGGCGGTCGGCGACCTGCTGCGGCGCGACCGGGACGACGATGCGGGGCTGGTGGCCATGGCGCTCGCACGGGTTTTGCCTGCCGCGCGCGGTTTCGTCGTGGACGGTGTGCGCCTGGTGGCGGAAGCCGAGGCCCTGCGCCGCAGTGGCTTCGTCGGTGTGGGCGTCCACGCCCGGGACGACGTGCGCCTGGGCCGGCTGCGCGCGCGAGACGGTTCGGCAGACGTACCCGAGCACCGCACCGAACGCGAGGCCGGGCGCGTGCCGGTGGACCTGCGGTTCGTCAACCTGTCTGAAGATCCGGTGGTCTTCGGTCACGGGCTCGAGTGGTTGCTCTGCCGGTTGCGGCAGGGCCGGCCGCAGAACGCCCTGACTCGTTGACGGGCAACACCATCATCCACCGCGGCGCAACACACGGACCCACAAGGAGGTGGACCCACATGCGGGGCGGCGCACACGCGGCGCTCGGCGCTGCCGTGGCCATGCCGTTGGCGCTGCTCGCCGGACCGCGTTTTCTCCTTCCGGTGGTCCTGGCGGGTGCCGTGGGAGGGCTGCTCCCGGACATCGATCACCCCGGCAGCACCCTGGGGCGGTGGATTCCCTGGCCGGCGTTGGCGATCCAGAACCACAGAACCGGCATGACGATCCACGGGCGGCGCTGGTTCCGTGGCCATGTGGTCTGGCACCGCCACGAGACGCACAGCGTCGGGGCAGCGGCCATAGCGGCCGTGGTCACGCCAGTCGTCCTCTGGTTTCCCCTGTGGCGATTGGTCGTGTGGGCGGCAAGGCTGCCCGACATCCACCTTCCGCTGCGCGGGCCCGCCTGGATCGTGGTCGCGGTCGCGGCCGTGCTGGCCGGGTGTGCGGTGTTGGCGGGCTGTCTCAGCCACCTCGCCGCCGATGTGCCGAGTCCCTCGCCGCAGATGCTTCTCTGGCCCATCTCCCGCCGGATGCTTCGCCCGAAGTGGGTGCCACGTGTGCCCGAGCGATCACTCGCCGGGCATCTGCTGGAGGCCGCCGTGACCCTGGTGGCGGCCAGCTTCGCCTTGGTCGCCTGGGGCGCCCGGCCGGCATGACGGCGGCACTTGGGCTGGGCGAAGGGTTATGATGCATTCGGGAGGCGATGTGCCGTGTCGGTGACCAAGCACGGGGCCGGGGGCGGCCACTTCACCTACGAGGACCTCCGGCATACGCCGGACGACGGCAAGCGGTACGAGGTGCTGGAGGGGGCCCTGATCGTGAGCCCGTCGCCGCGAACGAAGCATCAACGGACGGTGACCATGGTTTTTGAGGTGCTTCTCAAAGCGGCGCGGACAGGGCATGGGGAAGCCTTCCCGGCCCCGTTCGATGTCGTCTTCAGCGAACACGATGTTACAGAACCAGACCTACTGTTTGTCACCAAAGAACGCAAGGACATCATCACTGAGGACAACATCCAAGGAGCCCCTGACCTAGTGGTGGAGATCATCTCCGAAGGCAGTCGCAAGCGTGACGTCATCACCAAACGCGGAATCTACGAACGTTACGGCGTGCGGTTCTACTGGCTGGTCGATCCCGAGGAGGAGACCGTCCGCGTCTTCGAACTCAAGGACGGCGCTTACAGCGAGCCGGTTACGCTGTACGCTGGCCAGCCGTTGACCTGCCCGCTCTTCCCCGGCATCTCAGAGGACGTGGGCACGCTCTTCGCCCAGCCCTGAGTCCTGAACCTCCCCAACAACACCCACGACACGCCGGGGGGCGGCCGACGAGGCCGCCTCTCTGCGTGCTCGGCCGCCGAGGTTGCTACCTGAGCCACCTCGCCGCCGCCGCGCCGAGCCCCTCGCCGCAGATGCTGCTCTGGCCCATCTCCCGCCGGATGCTCCGCCCGAAGTGGGTGCCGCGTGTGCCTGAGCGATCGCTCGCCGAGCATATGCTGGAGGCCGTCGTGACCCTGGTGGCGGCCACCGCTGCCCTTGCCGCCTGGGGCGCATGGCCGGTGTGACGGCGGCACTTGGGCTGGGCGAAGGGTTATGATGCATTCGGGAGGCGATGCGCCGTGTCGGTGACCAAGCACGGGGCCGGGGGCGGCCACTTCACCTATGAAGACCTGCTGTACACGCCGGACGACGGCAAGCGATACGAGGTGCTGGAAGGGGACCTGATCGTGAGCCCGTCGCCGAGGTGGAAGCACCAACGAGTGGTGTCTGCTCTGGTCCGCATCCTGCACCGAGCGGAAGACGCTGGATTCGGTGTCGCTTGCACTGCGCCGATGGATGTCGTGCTGTCAGACCACGACGTGGTGGAGCCGGACCTGCTGTTCATCGCCAAGGAACACCTGGCGATCGTCACGGCGGAGAACGTGCAGGGCGCGCCCGACCTGGTGGTGGAGGTCATCTCGGAGGGCAGCCGACGCCGGGATGCGATCACCAAGCGGCACATCTACGAGCGCTACGGCGTGCGGTTCTATTGGCTGGTCGATCCCGAGGAGGAGACTGTCCGGGGCTTTGAGCTCAAGGACGGCGCCTACGGCGAGCCGGTCACTCTGAAGGCCGGCCAGCAGTTGGCCTGCACGCTCTTCCCCGGCGTCGGCGAGGACGTGGGCAAGCTCTTCGCCGAACCCTGAGTCATAACCTACCCCAGCAACACACACGACACGCAGAGAGGCGGCCGACGAGGCCGCCTCTCTGCGTGCTCGGCCGCCGCGACGGGCCGCCGCGGTGATGACTGTATCGGAACGCCGGATGCGGGGGGATCACCATGCTTCGCTGGTGTCGCGCTCCGCTGGTCCTGATTGTCCTGGCGGCTGTGGTGCTGGGCGCGGTAAACGCCGCCGCTTCCGGGGCGGGCTCGTCGAGTCCGCCCAAGGAAAGTGCTTCGGCCGCGGGCGCTGTCATCCCGGCCTCCGCCGGCCGCCCCATGAAGGTTCCCGAGCCGACGTACCGCTGGCACGGCCTGACCGTGCCCGTGGGGGCGTGCGGCGCGATCGTCGGCGGGCGGGCGATGGTCCTGCCGTGCGGTGACAGGCGCGTAGTGGCCTACCGGCACCAGCGTGCCGAGGAGCGCGCGGCGGATTGGCGGTGGGCGGACGCCGCGGCGGCGGCCGCCTGCGGGGTTGGGTTTGCGGGCTGGCGACGCCGGGTTCGGAGGGGGGTGTAACCATGCGCGGCCTGCGGTATCTGCTCCCGGTCATGACGCTGGTCGGAACTTTGGCGCTGCTGTCGGCCCCGGCGCTGGCCAATTCGGTGACCGAGTCTCTGCCCACCAGTGGTGGGGGATTTTGGTGGACTCAGTCCTACGGGTGCGCTGATAGCGGAAATCCCATTTGGCCGAGCGGGGTTGCCCAGAACAACGACGGGAGCGGCGGAGTCGTGCAGCCGTTTGACGCAGGCCCCCCTACCCTGCCTTCCGGAGCCTACTGGGTGGGTCAATCTGTAGCCGGAACGATCACCAATGGCAGTCCCAGTTATCCCGGAACCTCCAGCGTGGGGGTGGCCTACACTTTCGGGTGCGTGAATTACCTCTACAACGCGCCCGGATACGGATACATCGCGGAAGCGTCAGGATCCCCGTTGAACCTCGGCCCGGGCGCAAGTTCCGTCAACTACAACCTTGACTTGACGGTCCCCTGGGACTCGGCGGTCCAGTCCACTATGTGGAGTGGGTGGGGCTTCCCCGGAGTTTGGGTGGGCGGCGAACAAAACTACGGGTACTCGACCTCGAACGACTCGACCACGATGTATTACGCCTACACCCCGACCGGAATCAACGCGCAACAGGTGCGACCGGTGTCCTCCAGCAACGATGCCCAGGCCACGGTATCCTGGAACGCCAACGGCAACGATAGCGGAACCCAGTACCTGGTGCGGCGGGAGACCCTCAATTCTGGCGGCGTGGTGACTGGGTGGACCACGGTCTATCAGGGAACAGCAACGAGCTTCACAACCACCGACCAGTCCTGCGGCTACGGTTACAAATATCGGGTGCAAGCGACGGCCGGCCCTGCCACCGACTGGACCCCGACTGACACGTCGGCGGAATGGGACGAGTTCCCCTGCAGCGAGGCGGTGGTCGGAGCCAGCACCACATCGGTAACGGTCTCCTGGCCGCAGGTGACGCCGAGCACCGTACCGGAGATCGTCTGGTGCGAGGAGGGCACCCCGGCCGGCGGGGTATCCTGCAGCCAGAGCCGGTTCACTCTTGGCGCGGGTACCACCAGCGCCACCATCACCGGCCTTGCGCCCAACACGGAATACGCGGTGTGGGCCTGCTCGGCGACCAACGACTGGGGTTGCCCGATGGTCAACGCCTGGACCTACGCGGCCGTGCCGACTCTGAACATCAATAACAACACCAATGGCTTGGGCTACGACCAGCAGCCGTTCACCTGGACAACGAACGGTAACGCGCCGGGGACAGTCTACGACCTGCAGCAAGGTACCTATGCGCAGAGCGGTGCCTGGCAGGGCGGGTGGAGGCGAGTGGGCTATTTGGACTCAACACGTGCACGATACGTGTCCCGATGTCAGCGGAGCCTTGCCCTTGCCGGGGAGTGGTGGGCACGGTAGGCTGATCGGCCAGGGCGGCTCCAGCACGGCTTTGGGGGATTGC
>DAHWHT010000142.1 GCA_027335515.1 Clostridia bacterium | reverse complement strand
TGGCGTTGGCACACAGGCGGGGTTTCCGTATTCGCGCAGCCAGAGCGCCAGGTAGCGGGCGCCTCCGAGGGCGTTGGCGGTTGGGTCGAAGGCGTTTCGCACACCGAGGGACGCGGCGGTGCGCGGCTCCAGTTGCATCAGGCCCATGGCACCGGCCGGACTGACGGCGTGCGATTTGCCCTGGCTCTCGACCTGCACCACGGCGGCCAGCAGGGCCGCGGGTAGACCGGTGGCGCGGGCCGCCGCTGCAACGGGCGCCGACCACCAGGACGGGCGGGGTGCGGGGGCCGGCTGGTGGGCCGCCTCCGCGTGCAGGGCTTGCTGAAGTGTCCGGGGATGGGTGGGTGCAAACGCCGCAGGCCCCGGGCCGCCTGGCAGATCAAAGCCGGCAGCGCCTCCGGCCGCCACGGCGTGCGCCCCGACGGGTGCCGCCGCCACGTTTCGGGCCGGAGGCGCCGCCAGCAGCGCCGCGCCCGCGACCGCGATCGCACTCGAGAAGGCCGCCACGGCGAGCCGTGTTCCCTGGATGCCGCCTGGGATGTGCCTCCGGCGGAGGAGCGATCGCTGGGTGCGGGCACTCCGGATGTGGTGCCGCCACACCGGGGTCGGACCGAACGGCGATCGCGGTACCGCAAGGGGTCGCCAGCGAGCGTAGGTGATGCGCATCTGCGCCTTCCCTTCCGGAGGTTTGGCCAGGCTTGACCCGTGGACGTGCTATGCCCGTCCGGCAGCGGATATGCCCCGTCGCCGATGGGCGATACTCGTGCCAGGCCGGCGCCGGGAGGGCAATGTGGGGGCTTGGTGGATCGCCGTCGGTGTCGTTGCCGCGGCGTGCGTCGTTGCGGGGCTGGCGCTGGATTGGGTGCGGTGCGACGTGCGGTATCGCTGCATCGGCACGGTGCAGGCGGCAGAGGTGCAACTGTGGCTGCTGTTTGGTCTCTACCGCCGCCGCTGGCGGATCCCCCCCCACCGCTCGGGCGCGCGCGACGCCCCGGGCGGGTTCGGGGTCCGTCTGCAGCGAGAACTGGTCCCTGGGCGCCGACCGCACCGTATCCCGCCGGGCCATGACCGAAGTCCAGCCTGGCGCGCGATCGACCATCTGCGGGGCCACGTATACCTGGACGACCTGCGGGTGGATTGCGTCCTTGGCGCCGGCGGCCCCGCGGCAACGGCCCTTGCCGTCGGGCTGGCGCACGCCGTTTTCGGCACACTGCTCGCGCTGGGATCCACCTATCTCTCGATCCGCGCCCCGCGGGCGCGGATCGAGGTGCGTCCGCGCTACGGCGCGCGCCGCCTGACGCTCCGCCTGCGCTGCATACTGCGCTGCCGCCCGGGCCACCTTATGGCCGCCATCGTGCTCGCCCTGTGGCGCAGTTTGGCCCACCGGCCGCTGCGTCCAGGGGTGTCGGCTGCGCAGGAGGGGGTGCCGGGGCGGTGATGGATACGGAGGACGCGGCGGTCGGAGCCCATCCCATTCAGGGACTGATGCGTACCGCGATGCAGAGCCTTCAGAAGATGGTGGATGTCAACACGGTGGTGGGGGACGCCGTCGAGACGAAGGACGGAACGGTAATCGTGCCGGTGTCTCAGGTATCTTTCGGTTTTGCGGCCGGTGGTGGCGAGTACGGGGTCGCGCGGCGGAGTGCGACCGATGCGACGATTCCCTTCGGTGGAGGCAGCGGCGCGGGGGTCAGCGTCCGTCCGGTGGCGTTCCTCGTCGTGCAGCAGGGTGTTGTCCGGCTGTTGCCGGTGGACCACCAGGCGTCGATGGAGCGGCTGCTCGACTTGGCCCCCGAGATCATCGACAAGATCCTATCCGCCTTTGCGCAGCCGCAGCGGCAGCGGGACGCGGCGGCCGGGCGGCCCGAACCGCGCGACGGCCATGGTGTGCACCCTCCGGTTCCGGTGCCGACCGCGGTGGTGGAGTGAGGCGCAATCCAGGACTTCCCGGCCGTTGCGGCGACGGTCGTGGGCATGCTGTGCGGGGCGTGGCCCCGGAGGGGGAGTCCTGGTGCGCAGCGTCTGGCGGGGTGCCATTGGCTTCGGTCTCGTGCACATCCCCTGCCGCCTATACCCTGCGGCCGTGGACCGGGACGTGCACTTTCGCCTGCTGCACCGGGCCTGCCATACGCCGGTGCGCAACCGCCGCGTTTGTCCCCACTGCGACCAGTCCTTGGAACCGCAAGAGATCGTCCGCGGATACGAGGTGGCGCCCGGCACCTTCGTGGAGGCGCGGGACGAGGATCTGGAGGCATTGCCCGGACCCTCCGCCAAGCGGATGGTGGCCATCCTGAACTTCGTCGCCCTCCACGATGTGGATCCCATGTATTTTGACCGGCCCTACCTGCTCGGTCCCGAAGAGGGCGGGGGACGACCCTACGGCCTGCTGCGGGAGGCACTGCGCCGGACCAACCGGGCCGCCGTCGCCCGGTTCGCCCTGCGGGCCCGCGACCAAATGGCACTGGTGCGCGTCGTTGGTCCGGCCCTGGTCCTGGAGACGATGCGCTTTGCCGATGAGCTGGCCCCGGTCGATCGCGTCGAGCACCTGCCCGGCGACGCCGTGGACGACCGGGAGTTGGATCTGGCGGTCGAACTGATCGAACGGCGCACGTCCGCCTGGCAACCACAGGGATACCATGATACCTATCGAGAAACCTTGGCGGGCCGCCTGGCCGAACGGGCCGAGGCGGGCCGGGTTTCCACCCAGGCCTCGGACGGTTACGCGGGGTTGTTGGCGGCGCTTGAGGCCAGCCTTGCGGCCGACGCGGGTGCGCAGCCATGACCGCCCCGGTGGCCGGTACGCTTGCGGGGCGCATCTCCCTGACGCACCCCGGCCGGGTGCTCTGGCCAGCGGCTGGGGGCCTTCCCGGTCCGTTTACCAAGCGGGATTTTGCGGACTACCTCGCGGCGGTCGCTCCTTGGTTGCTGGACCACCTCCGCGGCCGGCCGTTGGTCTTGACCCGCTACCCACAGGGCCTTTGCGGACCGTCGTTCTATCAGAAGAACCTCCCGGCCGGGGCGCCGCCGTGGCTGGGCTCCTTCTCCGACCGTCCCCCGGGTGGCCGAGGGGTGGACTATGCCGTGGTCGCCGACGGCCGCGGGTTGGCGTGGCTTGCGCAGCAGGCAGCCATTGAGTTCCATCCCTGGTCGGCCACGGCGGCCGCGCCGGAGCGCCCCGATCGGGCGATCCTCGACCTGGATCCCGAGCCTCCGGCGGGATTTGCGGATGCCTGTGCGGTGGCCCACACCGCGCGCCGGCTGCTGTCTGCCGCCGGGCTGCGAGTCTGGTGCAAGACATCGGGCGCGACGGGCGTCCATGTGTGCCTGCCCATCCGGCCCGTCTGGCCGCATCGCGACGTCGTGGCGGTGGTGCGGGCTTTGGGCCTCCGTCTTTCCGAGTGCCTGCCGGGACGTGTGACGCTGGAACGGTCGGTGGCTCGCCGCGTTGGTCGCGTCTATGTGGACTATTTGCAAAACCGCCGTGGTCAGACCGTGTGCGCACCCTATGCGCCGCGTGCCCGGCCCGGTGCGCCGGTCTCCATGCCGCTGGCGTGGGAGGAACTGGGCGCTGGCCCGCCCGACCGTTGGCATCTGGGGACCGTGCCGGACCGGTTGCGCCGCTGCGGCGACGCATGGGCCGATCTGGCGGTGGGGGCGCGCCAGGACCTGCGTCAAGTCGTTCAGGCGTGCGCCGCCCCCCCTGCCGATCCCGACGCGATGGACACGGCGTATGGCGTGGGGGGATGGCCCAAGTGCCGTTGACCTGTTTGAGCGCATTGCGGGAGCGCTGGGCGGCCCAGAAGGTGGTCTGCCTCGCGTACCAACTGGAAGCGGCGGCGCGGATCATCGACGAAATGGACGGTCAGGGGATCCTGGCCGACGAGGTTGGTCTGGGCAAGACCATCGAAGCCGGTCTGGTGATGAGCGAGCTGATGCGTCGGGGCCGCTGCCGCAGTGTGCTCATCCTCTGTCCGGCCCCGCTTTGCCACCAGTGGCACGGGGAGTTGGCGCAGAAGTTTGGCCTCTCGTTTGCCGTCGACCCCAGTGGATTGGACTGGAGCGAGCGCGACCTTCTCATCGCCTCACTGGACGCCGCCAAGCGCGAGACCGCGAGGACGGCGCTGGAGGGCCGCACCTGGGATCTGGTCGTGGTGGACGAGGCGCACCGGTTGAAGAATCGTCAGACCCAAAACCACCGCCTCGTGGCCACCCTGCGCCGCCGACGCCTGCTGCTGCTCTCTGCGACGCCGCTGCAAAACGACCTGACCGAGTTGTATGCGCTGGTCTCCCTGGTGCGGCCCGGGCTCTTTGGCAACTTCCATGCGTTTTGGCGCGAGTTCCTTCTGGATCGCCGCACACCGCGCGATCCGGCCGGGCTCCGGCGCGTTCTGGCGAAGGTGATGGTGCGCCACCGGAGAACGGACCTGCGGTCCGAACTGGGATCGGTACTGCCCCAGCGCCAGGTTTCGCTGCTGCCACTGGAATTGTTGGCACAGGAGCGGCAGCTCTATGAGGCGGTGACCGCGGCCGTGCGCCAGGAATACTGGCGGCGAATGCGGGCTGCGGGCGCCATCCTGCCGCTGATCACCTTGCAGCGCGAGGTCTGCTCCTCCGCGGCGGCCGTTCGGCGCACGCTGGCGCGGATGGACGGCGGGGCGTGGTCGACAGGGGCGTTGGCCGACCTGCGCACCTTGGCCGACGGCGTACAGCGGCAGGCAAAGGCGGTCACCCTGGGACGGTTGCTTGGGCAGTTGGCCGAGCGGGCGCTGGTGTTCACGGAATTCCGCGCGACGCAGGAGGACCTCGCTGCCTTTCTCCAGGGGATGGGCATGGAGGTCCTCTGCTTTCACGGCGAGCAATCCGCCGCCGAACGCGACGCGGTCCTGCGCCGCTTTGCGGGGGCGGCGCAGGCGATACTCATCTCGACGGAATGCGGGGGACAGGGGCTCAATCTGCAATGCTGCAGGCACATCGTCAACTATGACCTGCCATGGAACCCCATGCGCGTGGAGCAGCGGATCGGGCGCGTGCACCGCCTCGGGCAGCAACGCGATGTCTTCATATACAATCTCTACGCGAGCAATACGATTGAAGAGCACCTCTTGCGGCTGCTCGACGAGAAGATCAACCTCTTTCGCCAGGTGGTCGGCGAACTCGACGTCATCCTTCGCCGGCTCGAAGACGGCGGCCGCCGCAGCCTGGAGGGCCGCATCGCTGAAATCATCTGGCAATCGGAGGATGAGCGCGCGCTCTCGTTCGGGTTTGACGAATTGGGGCGGCAGTGGCTGCGTCAGCGCAGGTTGGCACGCGACCGCGAAGACGTTCTGTCCGCCGCTTCGGCGTCGACGGCGGCGGACGACGCTGCGCCCGCAGTCGTGGCGGCTGCCGATGCGGGGGGATGAAGCGGATCGCACCCGTCGGGCAGCCAGCGCTGGCCGAAGGTGCGCAGGGCGGCCAGCGCCGGCAACAAGTCCATGCCCATCGGGGTCAGTCCATAGGCGACCCCCCGCGGCGGTCCGGCCACCGGGTGGCGGTCCAGAACCCCGGCCCGCGTCAGGCGGCGCAATCGGTCGCTCAACAGGCGCGTGTTGCCGGCTGCCGTCCCGAGCAGTTCCCCAAAGCGCCGGGGTCCAGGCGCAAGTTGACTGAGCAGCAGCAGGCTGCATTCGTCGCCCAACACGCGGGCGGCACGGCGCACGGGTCAGGTCCAGTCGCGTTCCATGATTCGTTCTGGTCGGAATCGGACAGGGCGGCGGTGGCCGATCGTCTGCCCGTGCGGTGTGACCAGTCGCCGCCCCTTTCGTGCTGGCGCGGGCCCTGTGACGCGCCGCCAGCGCTGCACCGCAATGGATGCGGGGGGCCGATCCCGCCCGCGCTTCCAGGGTAGCGGATGCACTTGCATTTTGCAAGTGCTGCGGCTACCCTTGGAGTGGCATCCCACTTGGCGTCGCCAGGTGTTGCGGGAGGGAAACGGGCGTGAGTGTGGCGGTGGCTTCGGATACGTTTGCGGTGGAGGTCCTGGAGGCGCAGGAGCCGGTGCTGGTGGATTTCTGGGCGGCCTGGTGCGCCCCGTGCCGGGCGCTGGCCCCGACGGTGGAGGAACTCGGCCGCCGCTTCGAGGGCCGGCTCAAGGTGGTCAAGGTCGACGTGGATGGCGCCCCGGATCTCGCGGCGCGCTACGGGGTGCAATCGATTCCGACCGTGGTTGTCTTCCGGGGCGGCAGCGAGGCTGCACGCCTGGTCGGCGCGCGGCCGCTGGCTGCGTATGAGGCGGAGGTCCGGCGACTGCTGGAGGGGTGAAATCCGAGCAGGAGGGAAGGCGGGGCGGTGCGAATGCCGCCCCGTTTCCCGTTTGCCCGCGTGGCACCCGGGTTGGGAGGTGGCTGAGTGGCGGTCGTCACCGTGGAGACGCACGCGTCAGGCCCTCCGCAACGCGCGTACGATTTGGCCTGCGACATGGAGTCCTATCCGCGGTTTATGAAGGACCTCATCTCGGTGGAGGTCCTGGAGCGCCGGGGCTCGAGTCAGTTGACGGCCTGGTCCGGTCGGTTGCAGGGACGGGTTCTGCGTTGGAAAGAACAGGACGACTTTGACGACGGGTCCTTGGTCATTCGCTACCGCCAGACCGAGGGCGACCTGCGCCGCTTCGAGGGCGAGTGGTCGTTTGTCGCGGACGGGGACGGCACGCGCATTGCGTTGCGGGTGGACTTCGAGGTGGGGATCCCGATGCTGGCCGGTCTTCTCGATCCCGTCGCCGCAGTGGTGATCCGCCGCAACTGCCGGGATATGCTGGAAGCGATGCGCCAGCGCCTGGAACCGCAGACGGGAGAGCCGACCTCCACCCCCGCCGGGTGACGCCCGCGTGCGCAGTCGGCTCCGAGTGCTCCGAGGTACCCGTTCCCCTGGGCACCGCACGCTCCCGCCACGCCGGGTGGCTGGTCGCGCCGCGAGGTTGAAGCTGCCCTGGTATTGCACCGAACTGGGGAGGGAACTGACGGCCATGTTTTCGTCGCCTGGACGCGGTCCGCGCGGTGCGCGTCCGAACGGTGGATCCCGTGACCACGGCCGGCCGTGCGGTTCGACGGATGCGGTCGCGTGGATGTGATGCGCGGTGGTCCGCCGGATGTGACGGCGTGGGTGCAGATTCGCGACGAAAAGGGTGCCCTGCATCAACTGACCGGGGCGGTGGCTCAGCAAGGGGCCAACATCACCCACATCGACATCACCGATCGGGCGGACGGCTGCGCCTGGGTGTATCTCGAGGTGGATCAGGTGCCGGATCCGGTCGCGCTCCTGGCGGCGCTGCATGCCCTGCCCGTCACGGTGGGGGTGGTGGATAATCCGCCTTCGCTTTATCACGTGTTTGGCAAGCGGGTCATCGTCATGGGCGGGGGGGCTCAGGTTGGGCAGGTGATGCTCGGGGCCGTCTCGGAGGCGGACCGCCACAACATTCGGGGTGAACGGATTTCGGTCGATACCATCCCATTGGTCGGCGAACCGGCTCTGGCCGCCGCCGTGCGGGCGGTGGCCAGGCTGCCGCGCGCGGCCGTCTTGGTGTTGGCGGGTGCGCTGATGGGTGGCGAGATTGCGCAGGCGGTGACGGAGATCCGCGAGCGGGGCATCATCGTCATTTCGTTGAACATGGCGGGGAGTGTACCGCGGGCTGCGGACCTGGTGGTCAGCGATCCGGTTCAGGCGGGCGTCATGGCCGTGATGGCGATCGCCCGCACCGCCCGATTCGACGTGCGACGCGTGCAGGGTCAGACGTTCTGAGGCCGGCCTGCCTGGCGTGCCTGAACCGCCAGGGTCTCGACCACCGGGTCGCGTCCGACGCCGGCCGGGTCGCTTGGTGGCTCGGACCCACCCGCCGGATGGCCCCGGCGGCGCGGTGTGGACCCCGGACCCACGGGGGCTTGAGTGGGGGCGCGCGTGCTCGGCCTTGGGGA
>DAHWHT010000139.1 GCA_027335515.1 Clostridia bacterium | reverse complement strand
TAATAGACTCACTCCGTATGTCGCGGGTGACCTCCTTCTTTCCCTGGACGCGCATATTCGCCATGGCAACCTCGACCTGGCTCGGTATGCATCTACTTCGCTTGCGGGTCTGCATAACGCGAACGGCGAACTCGTTGGTCTGCCCGTCTACAGTCCCGTCTATGTTCCGGTGGTAAACCTGTCCGTACTGGACGAGAAGGCGGTCGCCTACCCAGACCCGGCATGGGATTATAACGCGTTCACGCAGTTGGCGAAAGCGACGACTTTTGAGAGCCAGGGGAAGCATCACTACGGCACCGACCTGATGGTGTGGGAGACCGGTGCCTACCCGTGGGGTAGCTGGATGATGCGTGCCTTTGGCGGTGGATGGGCGTCTGCCGATGGAAAGACATGCCTTCTGGGGGAGGCGGGCTCTCTCGCTGCCGGGCGGTGGATCATGGAGGAGATGATCCGGCCAAAGGTGGCGACATCCTGGGGCAAGGTGGACATCTCTCGCAACGGCACCATGCATTTCGCAGGGAGCTACGAGGCGCTCGCGCACGCCCGCGATTACGGAGCCCGCTTCAAGTGGGATTATGTGAGCATGCCAGCTTGGCCGGCGGGCCAAATGTCGCGTTACGGTCTCCAGTGGTACGCCATCAACGCCGCCACCAAGCAGCCGGAAGCCGCCTTTGAACTCCTGCAGTTCGTCGCGTACGATACGTGGTGGTCGTCGTTCCAGATGAAACTCGGCCTTCAGATGCCAGCTTTGCTGAGTCTTCTCGATCAATGGGAGCAGGTCGTGCCGCGGGTCGCTCCGGTGATGCACGACAAAAACCTTCATGCCTTCTCGGAGACCCTGCTGAAGGACTTTGCCAGGTCGCAATACCGCTTTGCGGTGGAGAACGATCAGGCGCAGGCCCTCGTCAGCGATGCCTGGAAGGCGATTTGGGTCCAGAACGCCAGTGTGACAACCGAATTTAAGGAAGCCGCCCAGCGGGTTAACGAGTTTGAAGCGCAGGCGTTGTCCACGGAGGCCCAGCGTAAGGCAGCATCCGCGGATCTGCAACGGGCAATCGCCAGCGGTTCCCCCTTTGCCGCCCCAACCATCCGTGGTCACGGAAAGGCCAAGGCCCCGACCAAGGTGGCGCAGGGATTCTTCCGGTCTGACTCAGGGGTGTATACCGTGGTGGGAGATGGCGTGGACGTAGGGGGTCCCACCAGCAACTGCGTGTTCGCGGGCAGTTCCTCGACTGCCGAGAAGGCACACTTCACGTGCCGAGTGACGGTGCTGAGTAACATTGACTGCCCGCAACTCAGCTCGTTCGCGAAGGTCGGATTGATGGCAGCAGCAAACCTTTCGGATGCCGCCCCGGCGGTCACGCTGGAGGTGACGGGCGCCCACGGCATCTATTCTCAGTCGCGACCCGCGTGGTCTTCTGGGTGGTTCGCGGAGGGACCGGGTGCGGCGACCGCGCCTGGATTGCTCCCACCAACTGGGTTGACCTTGGATCTGAAGAAGCCGATGACCAATTATCTGGCGCACCCTATCTGGTTACGCCTGACCCGGGACGGTATCTCTTGGGCGTTTGCCTCTTCGACCGACGGTGTGAACTGGAAAGATGGCGGTAAGACGGTGGTCGAGATGGGCGGAGTGTGGGTGGGGTTGTTTTCCACCTCGCACAATGGCGACTTCAAGGGAAAAGGAACCATCAAGGCCATATTCGACCACGTCTCGTTCCCCGTGACCGACGTCTATCAGGTGGGTACTCCATGACGCAGCCGTCATCGAACAAGACCCTGCTCTGATCCGGCGCAGCGTTTCCACGGGCGCCCTGAGTGGCAGAGCGAGTTGCTCGGTTTGGGCGTCTCTCGTACCCAAGTCACTGAGACAGTGGGGGTTGATGATATGCAACGGGGTGCCGGGATCGCACTTGGGGTCAACGCGGAATTCGTGCGCCACGAGGACCGGCCGTTTGCCTTCGCCGTCTCCAAGGCTGCAGAGCTCGGCTACGAGTATCTGGAGCCGTGCTTGCTCAACGGCCGTGATCTGCTGGCCGAGGCGGAGTACTATCACTTCCGCTCAATGGACGAGGACCCCCTTGAAGTCAAGGAACAACTGCAGGCTGTCGGGCTCAAGCCCTCCGCTGTCTCGGCGCACGCCCCGCTGATGCGCCCCGATGTCTCCGTCGACTACATCCGCCGCGCTATCCGCTACGCGTCCGACTTGGGCGCCCCCGTGGTTAACACCGATGAGGGCATCCGCCCTGAGTGGATGGACGAAGAGATGGCCTGGACGGTTATGAAGTACTCCCTGACCATGATCGAGCGCACGGCCGCACGCTACGGCATCACGGTGGCGATCGAGCCCCACGGCGCCTACACCACCAACGTGGAGGACCTCGTACGCATCGTCGATCTCGTACCGAGCCCGTGGATAAAGGTCAACTTTGACACCGGCAACAGCTTCCTCGCCGGCTCGGATCCCGTGAGTGATCTGGCCAAGGTGGCCGACAGGGTCGTGCACGTTCACGCGAAGGACATCGCCTTCGCCATGGCTGACAAGTTGCGTGGCCACGTCACGGGGACCCCCGTTGGGTGTGCCTGCGGCGATGGCGCTGTGGACTGGCGCAAGGTATGTGCCATCCTCAGGCAGACCGGATACAACGGCGTGCTGTCCGTTGAGTGCGGCACGGTCGATGAGGCCGAGCGCAGTATTGCGCATCTCCGGCAGGTGTTGGCGGACCAGGAAGCGAGCCCTGGTCCGTCGCCTGCTCGGCTGCCGCGTGCCTGACGGGCCTCGGGCCCTTCCGGGGCCCGAGGGGGCGATTAGGGGGACTGCGCCCCCTCGCCCCCGAACAACCGGGCAGTCAGGGCATCGCTGCACGGACGGGGTGTCGTGGACGAGTGCAAACCGGAGCCCGGCCGTTGCGATTGGGGCCGCTCGAACGAACTTGCCTGCGTGGCGGGACGGCGACACTTTATGTGCTCCTGCTGGTCCAATGCACGGGCCACCGTTGCGAGGAAACATTTCTGGAGGTATGAGACATGCCGGATCGCATCGCCATCGTCGGCTGCGGAGGCATTGCATACAATCATGCGCCGCACTGGCAGTCCGCCGGGGCCCAGATTGCCTGCGCTGTGGACGCTGAACCGGCACGCGCGGAAGCGTTTGCAAAGCGCTTCAGCATTCCCCACGTCTTTACCGACTGGCAACGGGCCTACGCGTCCGGCTACGCCGACATCGCAGATATCTGCCTACCCCATGCCCTCCACGCACCAGCCGCCGTGGCCGCTGCGGAGGCGGGTCTTCACGTCTTTGTTGAGAAGCCGATGGCCACCTCTTTGGCGGAAGCCGATGCAATGGTTGAGGCGTGCGATCGCGCCGGCCGGGTTATCGCCGTTCGCCACAATCAGCGGTTTTCCGGGGACCGCCGCCGAATAAAGCAACTGGTGGAGTCCGGAGCTCTCGGTGATTTGTACCTCTGCCGCTCCTGGTGGGTTCAGGGGCCGGGCTATATCACGGCTCGACCCTGGTATGGGCATCGGAACGAGGGTCACGGTGGCGTGGTCCTGGGGCTCGGCATCCACCACCTGGACTTGTTGCGGTGGATCGCCGGTGAGGTGGAGCGAGTCGCCGCATATGGAATGAACCGGGTCATTTCCAGTAGTGGCATGGACGCCGAGGATACGGCGGTGCTCCTCTTCCGTTTCAGGAGCGGGGCCCTCGGCGACATGATGATGACTAACGGCGACGTCACTAATCGCTACGCCCCGGATGCCGAAGGCTTAGAGTTCCATGGCACCAAGGGGTGGGTTTCCACCCGCGGGGGCCTGCACGGGGTGATCCCTGCCGTCCTAGGCGACGGAGGTGTCCACCCAGTACCGACTGCGCCTGTCCAGGAAAATGAGTTCGCCATGATGCTCCGCTGCGTGCGCACGGGTGAAGAGCCTCTAACGCACGGTGGAGACATCCGGGCCACGGTCGAACTGGCAGTCGCGGCATACGCCGCCATGGACCGGGACGCATCCGTGGCCTTGCCGCTGAGCGAGCGGCCGCGACCCTGAACGGGGTTGCGGCGGGTACCGCGCTGCACGGGTGGGTGGTCGGTTACGGCCTTGGCCGCAGGGTCGACGACGGGGCTCCGCGGGACGCGCAGGGATAGGGCTACAGAGGCGGTTTGTCGCACCACGGTCGGGTGCCTGCGACGGAGGGGTAGCCAACTGCTGACGAGATTATAGTCATTTCTAGGCAAATATGTGCTGTGCTGGGTCTATGAAGCTGTCGGACTGGGCCCGCCGGGAGGGCATCGCCTACGTTACCGCGGGCCGACTTGGAGCGGCAGG
>DAHWHT010000279.1 GCA_027335515.1 Clostridia bacterium | reverse complement strand
TGATCGTCAACGAAGGCATGCTTGACGCCGCCGGAATCGCCTATCCATCTCCCACCTGGGATTATGCGGAGGCTGCCAAGCTCTGGGCCGCCAGCACGAGCGTCACGTCGAAGAAGCATGTCTACGGTGGTGGCCTGCTGGGCCAAGCGACCGCAGGCAACGTGCCCGCTTCCTGTTACCTCCACGGGTGGGGTGGTTCTTACGTTGACCCGACGAATCCCCGGCATTGCACCTTGGATAGTCCGCAGGCGATCGCGGCGGGCGAGTGGTTCTTCGACTTGCTGTTGTCGGGCAAGGCGTGGTTGACTACCAGCACCTTCCCGGCGCAGTGGTCGAAAGGTCTCGCGGTGTCAGACATCTTTGGCATGAATGCCCTACCGCAGATCGCGGCGCAGTTCCAGGGGCAGAAGTGGGACTTCTGGCCACTCCCCTCGTTCCCGCAAGGGGTGTTCAACGACTCTGGACCCGATGCCCTCACGGTGTCTGCCATCAGCAAGCAACCGTCAGCTGCGTGGAGTTTCATCTATTGGATGGCCGCGCAGCCCGACTGGCAGCGCTGGATGATGAAGGTCGAACTCATGGGACCGGTACTAAATGCCTTGTGGCCTGAGTATGTCGCTACGTTGCAGCAGTACGCCCCTCCGCTACGGGGCAAGAACCTCGGGGTTCTGACCGAGATCAGTTCGCACCTGGCCGTGCGCTCAGACTTCGAGTACCTTCCTTCTGAAGCCACCAACA
This sequence comes from Clostridia bacterium, assembly GCA_027335515.1. The sequence goes on along the minus strand of DAHWHT010000279.1, from coordinate 3,020 downwards.
TCCTGAACTCGTGGGGCGGAAAGATCCTCAGTAAGAGTATTTCCGTGGCGGGCGCGTTCGCCGCCGCCGCGAAGCAAATCAACGCCCTGGAGACCACCGCCGCCGTGGCGCTTGGTGCCGAAGCCAAGCTCGCAGGCATCATCAGCCAGGCCACGAAGTCCAAGCAGGCGGTGACATTCCCCACGCCAGCAAAGACCGGTCTTGGACGGCCACCGGCGCTGGCGGCGAAGGGCGCGGTGGCCGTGAACAACGGCGTGTACACCCTCGTCGGCTCTGGTCACGGTATCTCGCTGGCCATCAATGACGGCATGACGTTCGCCTGTATGCCCTGGACGTCGAGTATGGGCACGTTTTCGTGCCGCCTGACGGCGATTGGCGGCATAGGCGGGGACCCATCCACAGGAGCCAAGGTGGGGCTGATGGCCCGAGGGGACCTCAGCGGGAGTTGCCCGATCATGACGGTAGCGGCCGCCATCAATCGCGGCGTCCATGTCTGGAACCGGCCGCTACCCGAGGTCCAGGTGACCGATGAGAGCGGCTTCGGCGGGCCTGCCGTGTTGCCCGCGACTGGGCTGTTGCTCCCACGCACCACTTCCCCCCAGCCCAAGAACTACCTGCTGCACCCGGTGTGGTTCAGGCTGGTGCGCGATGCGATCACCTGGACTGCCTACACGTCGCCTGACGGGAAGGCCTGGGCCGTGGCGGGCACCGCCGCTGCGCTCGAGATGGCCGGCTGCTGGGTGGGCATTTGGGGTTCCAATAATGGTGGTAACAACGTGAGCGTCGTCTTCGACAACCTCAGCTTCACCCCGACCGCGTTCTACCAGGTCGGCGGGTGACGGCAGCGTGGCCGCCGTGGGCGGGCGGCTCCCCGCCCGCGGTGGCGCCTCTCGGGAGACGACCCGTATCCGCGCGGCGGTGGACCCTGGGGACGAGCCTAGCGGGGCGTGGCACCGCCGCCCCGCGCCAGAGGCCGCTGGTGTGCGCCCCCGGCACGGGCGGCGCGGGGTGCGCGTTGTGTTCCACGAGCGCGCGGACCGGGCGCGCGGCTTGCGAGACAAGCGCGCATGTTCGCGGCCCGGTCTGTGGTGTCCGGGGGCCGTCGCCAGCGCTGGGCGGTTGCTGATGGCGGGCACCCCGCTGCAGGCGATACGGGGTGCAGGGTGGACGGGGGGGGACGGGATCTGGAAGAGGACGCGGCGCCGCTGGCTTGCGCCATCTGGGACGCGGGCCGGGACCGTGCTTTGGTGTTCAGCGGCGGTACGGGGGATCTCACGGTCTCGCTGCGGCTGCGCGCAGGTCCATCGTGCAGTCTGTCCTTCCGTTATGCGGATTTCACGCCCCTGTCGTTCGCGCGGCCGTGGGAACTGGTACAGGCCCCCCTGCGCGACATGGTCTGTGTGCAGACCCGCGACGGGGCCGTGGAGGTCCGGGCGGAGGCCGGGGCGTTGGCGCTGACCGACCGTTGGCGGTGGGAGGGATCCCGGCTCTGGCTCACGCGCCGCTGGGCATACCATGGCGAGGCCCCCTGCGCCGGGGTGGCGCTGGGCACCCGCCTGCCGAGTGGCAGCGGCATGGCCGCCAAGGTGACCATCCCGGGGGTCAGTTACAACGGCAATCCGTCGGCGGCTCCCGAGCGGCTGGTGCCCCGGTTGGCGGCAGTCGACGGGTCGGTCTTGGTGATGGAGGAGCACCGCTTGCCCGTGCCGGCCATCAACGTCGAGTGGGAAGCCGCGGGCCGCCGGCTCGCGCTGACGCTGTTGGCCCTGCCGGCGCGCGTCGCGCTGCCGGGGGCGGGGGAGGACCACTGGTGGACGTTGGGGGGGGCCTGGGGCGTCTCCGGTTGTGACGTGCTCAGCCTGAGCGGCGTCGTGGCCTTGAATGGCCAGCGGGATACCGTGTACTGCGGCGAGAACCGGGCTGAGCGCCAGCCCGCGCGCGGTTACCTGACGCTGCAACCGGGAGACGTTGTGGAAAAGACCCTGGTGCTGGACCTGGCGCCCTGCACCGCCGAAGGGCAGGGCTTCCGCCACCTGGTGCGCTGCGGCTGGGACGTGCTGCGGCCGCGAGTCGACCCGGTGCTGACGCCGGCGGAGACCATCACCCTGAAAAGCCGGGCCCTCTACCGGCGGTGGCGCGAGGGTCCGCCGAGCGGCTTCCTCGTGGCTGCCCCGACCCGTGAGGAGGGCAACATCTACGGCCGCCCTCCCGGCTTCCTCTTCGGTTGGACCGGTCAGTCCCTACGGCTCGCGTGGTGCGCACTGGCCCTGGGGCTCACCGGAGACGATCCGGCGTGGAGCGGCAGGGGACGCGCCGTGCTCACGCACTTCGCCGCCGCCCCCGAGTGCCCAGAGGCGCCCGGGCTGCGCCCCCTGTATTATGCGCTGGATGAAGACCGCTGGTACGCCGACGGCAAGCGCCAGAGCGAGCGCTACAGCAGCCGTATGGCCGGGGAGGCGCTTGCGAACCTCGCGGACTGCCTCCTGCTGCTGCGGGCCCACGGCCAGCCCCTGGACCCGGCCTGGGTCGCGGCGCTGCGCGGCGGCCTGCAGTTCCTGGCAGCGCCCGGCCGGACCAACCGCGACGGCGTCTTTCCCTGCTTTTTCGACCGCTGGGGGCAGCCCTTGCCGGACCTGACCAGCGCCGCGGGCCTGCCAAGCGTCGTGGCCCTGCTGCGGGGGGCGGAGTTCCTAGCCGACCACGGCCTGCGCAACGGCGCGCTGGACCTGCTTACTCGCTATGAGGATCTCTTTGCCCGCACGTTCGATCGTCCGTTCAGCCGTTCCACCCTGGATGCCGCGTGTGAGGACAAGGAAGCCGGCCTGTACTTTTTCCTCGCTGCCTACCATGCCTTCCGCCTAACGGGCGAGGCGCGTTTCGCCGCGGCCGCCCGGCTGGCGGCGGAGTGGGCGGCGACGTTCGTCTACTGCTGGGACGTGCAGATGCCGGTGGGCAGCGCCTGCGCGGGGCGTGGTCTGCGCACGGCGTGCTGGCCGAGCGTCAGCGTGCAGAACCACCAC
>DAHWHT010000080.1 GCA_027335515.1 Clostridia bacterium | reverse complement strand
CCACCCACGCAAGCCAGCACAACGCAGTTGTGTTGGCGGTCGAGGAAGTGTCCCTCCCCACGCCCCCCCGCAGGGGGTGAGCGAAGCGAAAGTGGGGAGGGACACTTCCTCGATGCGGGGGGGGGAGGGGGCGCTGTCCCGTGTGCGCCATGGCCTGGCGGGGCGGCGGGGGGGTTCCGGCTGCTGGCTGATTCTATGATCGGCGGGTTCTGTTCCCTATATCAAGGTCCCATGTATCAGGCGGCGGTTTCGTTCTGAAACACGCCCCCCACGGGCTCAGCTAACCGTGGATTCCGCCCCCCACGGGCTCAGCCAACCTAGATCCGCAGCCGGTTAGCGGAGCAAATCGGTGATGGGATGCGCTTGATCAGCGGGCGATGCTTGATCCCACTGCTCCAAATCAAGCACCGCCATATGAGGCTTCAGTGCGTCGGGCACGGCGCGGAGTAGCGGCAAGATGCCGCGTTCCCGACGTTGCGGGGTGTCGCGCAAAAACCCAGCCACAAGGATCGTCGCCGGGACCCGACCCGACGCCCCGAGCTTCGCCGCCCACCGCTCCCAGACCGATACCTTTTGCTTCCAGGTCGGCAGGTACGCCGCTCTCTCAACCTCAACAAACCAGGACGGCGCCCCTTCGCGCGAGAGGATGGCATCGGGAAGGAACGTCAACTCTTTGGTCCTTCCGCCGTCCTGGACCCTGCCCGCGCTTACCCGGCACGCCGGCTCTGACTCATAAACCCACTCGCGACCGTGGTAGGCCACCGCCCAAGTAGCGATGTCGGCGACGAGGAGCGCGTGCACCATATCCAAGCTCGGCTCCCGCCCGTCCTGCCGCTGGTCCCATTTCGCGCGCGGATAGCGGGCGGTCCACCAAACCGGAGCCATAGCCCGGAGAACTCGGAACCCCAGCGCGGAAAGGGCCCAGAGGTACGGCGACGATCCCATGCCCCTTTGCCCCAAGTACGGGCGGTACTTGCGGAGAAGCCCGACCTCCCAGAGGTGCCGGAGCCGGCGAGACACAACCGACGGGTCCTGGACGGCCGCGAACAAGAGGCGGTGGATATGTTCCGTGGACAGCACCCCCGCTGCCCACAACCGCGAGAGCACGTCCACGTCCCGATCTTGGAGGGCAAAGCCGCTGTCCCCATCACCGTGGGTCTTTGGCCTCCACCCACAGGCGATTTTTCGCGTGTCGGTTTCCGGTGGCTGTTCCACCTGTGACCAGTAGGCCGGGCGCCAATACTGCGCCACGGCCACCGCCCCGAGAGACTTACCCATCCCGATCACCTCCGTTTGCGTGTTTGCAGAAGCCCCACAACCACCCAACGGGACTTTGGACGGCACCAGACGGCTGCCGCTCCAGGGCCGTGAGTGCGGCATCCACCGTCTCCTGACCAAAACGGTCTCGGAGTCGTCCGATGTCCTTATCCGTTACTTGGGGCTTTGGGCCTTGCGGGGCCTCGCGCTTCGACCGCCCGCCGGTCGGCGACAAGGCAATGCGCTTCAATGCGGGGGCCTCTGCGGGTTCCGTCTCCGGCCCTGGGGCTGGCGCAGGGTCTATCTGTGTCACCGGGGCAGGGTCCATCTCCGTGCCCGGCTCCTCCCGCGTGGGCGCTTCCATAACCGCGATGATCTCGTCGTCGTCTTCCACCGCCCCGTCGACCAGATCTCGCCCAGGTGCGGCAGGTGTGGGTTCGGGGGCACTCTCGGATTCCGTCGTGGACGGCTCCTCGGTGGCCACAGACGGCCGCTCGGGCTCGGGCGCTCGCAGGAGCCAACCGTCAGGGCAGGTGCCCCACGGTGCCCCCTGCCATTGCGGCTCGGTCCTGATCGTTTCAGCCAGGAACGCTGGCTGGGGCCGCCCCCCGATGAGGAGACGCGACACACAGTGGTAGTTGGGGAGGTTTACCAGGTCGTCAGGGGTGAACTGGAGGATGTCCTGGACTTCCTCAGAAGGCGAGATCATGTTCGCAAACACCCTCGCCAGTAGCTGGCTGTGCTCCTGTGCCTCCTTCATGTTCTGCGACCGGAACAGGAAGAGGTTTTGCACCAACTCGCGCACCGTATCCCGCGCCCGTTCGTCGGAGATCTGCCCCAGGAACTGCAACCCCAGGGCCACCCGCGCCCCGTACTCGCGGCCTTCTGCGACCAACCGGAAGAAGGTCTCTCCGAGAAGTCTGTGTGCCTCGTCGAGCACGAGCATCGTCGGGACCCGCACCTCACGGATGGCGTCCCAGACTCCCGCCAGCAACAGGATTCCGATCAGGGCGGCGTTGTCATCGCCGAGTTCACCGGCCGCCAGGTTGACGATCACGATGCCCCGATCCCGCATGATCTGCCGCAGATCCAGGGAGACCGGGCTACTGGTTGCGGCGGCCCGCCGCTCGCCAAACACGAGAGCCGTGAGCTTGTTGAGCGGCGCGGCCAAGGCCGAAGTCGTGCCCTTCGGGTCATCCATATACGCCTGTGACTGGACGGCGAACCAGGATCGGACAGCGGGTTCACGGATCGTCTCGGCGAGTTCCTCCCACATCGCGGGTGTGGCAAGCACCTGGCGGGTGTAGCGGAACCCGGCCGCCGTCTCGCCCTGCAGGATCGTGGCCGCCACCGCGTGGCGCAGGTAGTCCTCCGACCGGGCGAGGATCGACCCGTCGGTCCACGCCTGCTTCATGCTGTAGAGGATGCGGTCGGTCGTCAGGTCCCATTCGGCGGGGTCCGCGCCAGCGAAGGGGTTATATCCCCAGGATGCACCGGGCCGCCCGGCATGCCAGGTCACCACGGGCCGGCCTTCTGGGACGATACCGCGGACCGCCTCAGCCAAACTGCCCTTGAAGTCCACGATGAAGCCTGACCAATCCGGCCTCGCGGCCAGAAACGCAGTGAACCGGCGTAGCACCGTGGACTTCCCCGACCCCTGGGACCCGACCGCGAGGACGTTGCCCTGCAGGTCGGCCTCGGGGACCAAGATGCGCCGCCCTGCCTCGTCCTGGACCGGAACGACGCCCTTCGACTGTTCCCCGTCCCGGCCCCCGTCCGTGGGGATACTCAACAGTGCCGGTCCCCGCCTCGTGGGCTCCCGGAGCAACCCCGACACCCTCAATCGCGCCGAAGGCAACTGCCATAGGGTTGCCAGAAACACGCCCGGCAGACTGGTGCACCCGATGGCGGGCCACACCCCGGGCATCCCCGTCCGCCGCCAGGCTTCCCATGCGCGGCGGACGTTGCTCTGCCAGATGCGGTGGTAGACGAAACTGTTTTCCGCCGCCGCCTCGTTCAGGGCGCCCGTGATGGCTTGGAGGGTCGAGATAGACCCGGCAACTACGCGGACTTCGGTTCGCCACCATTGGCGGCCGGCGGTCTTGGTCACGGCTTGAAGCTGGGCTTGTTCACCCATCGTCATGCCGGTTTGCGATGGGTCAACCGCCGCCCGAGACATGGCGTCCGACTCATACTTTCTCTGGCGGCGTTCCGCCTTGGCGTTGAACCGCGCCGACCGCGGCGACAGCACGAATTGCAAGTGCGCTGGAGCATCCGCCTCGTCCAGCCCAGCCAGGACGGACTCGATGATGGAGTGTGAGTAGTCCCGGTAACTGCGGAAGCCACGAGTCATGGTGTCCCGGAACCGAGGCGTCACCTGCGCCGCGTAGAGGCCGTCCACGTCCTGCACGGGCTCGGGTTTGGTGCGCACGGAGGTCCAGGTCGCCCGGAGCCGGGCTTCCAGGGCGCCGACGGTCCGCTTGGTGGAGCGCAGGTACAGGAGCAGCCGGCCCTCGGCGTCCCGCACTACGTCCAAGGCTACGGAATCGTTACCCTGGAGCCACGGCAAATAGCGGTTCTCCGCGACCTGTGCCCAGGCGTCGAAGGTCGCTCCCACCGTCAGCGGCTGCGCCACGTCGTCACGACTGAGCAGGATGCGCACGCTGACCATCTGCCGCGCCTGCGCCGCCCGCCGGACCAGCCGCCACCCCGCCCAAACGAAAACCGCCGCCCCGATCAGGAGGGCGGCGGCGAGGAGGTCGGTCATCACGTGGTGGAGCCAGGGAGGGGCGGTGCCGTGGATGCTGCAGTGGGCGAAGACCCCACGCCAGGGGTGCGCGGACTGGAGGTAGTAGGAGAGAGTGAATCCCGGGTCGCATAGGTGTTGGATCGCCAAGACCGCGCCGACCAGCACGGCGATGATCAGTAGACCGGCGATTTCGGTTGCCCTCCACACCGCGATCAGCCCCCCTTCCTCTGGTCTTGCGCGGACGTGAACGCCACGTCGCTCCGAAGGATGCGCTCTAGCGCCGCTGGGGCCTGGATCGACACCGATACCGTCCGGTCTCCGACCTGCAGCACCCCATGCCCGCGCGGCAGGTGTGCCGCCTCGGCCAGCATGGCCGGGTCCAGCCCGAGAACCCGCGCCGCCTCCACTAAGTCCCCTTCCGGCTGGTGGAGGTAGAGACGGGCCCGGCTGTTTTGCCAGATGGTCTTGCCCGCCTCAGATCGGAGGAAGTCCCCGATACCCTGGGAGATCAGCGTCATGGAAATGCCAGCCCGGCGGGCTTCGCGCAGTTGCCGCTCCAGCCACCGGCTCATAGCCGCGTCCTTCAGGAAGTTGTGGGCCTCATCGACCACGATCACCTTGCGGGGGTCGGGCAGGGCCCGGAAGCGCTGCGCGGCGAAGTCGATCACCGCCGCATACCCGGCACGGGCGAAGCGCCCGCCAACGGAAATCAGGGCATTCACGCCCAGGCCGATGACGGGGCTGTTGATGGCGATGGAGGTCTGCCCGTCCAGAAGGTCCGAGGATCCGCCCTGGCAATACGGGGCGAGCATCCGGGCATAGCGCGGACCTTCGGGGTCCTCGGAAGTCTCCAGAGCCCGGCGGACATCGGACAGGACCGGACAGGTCCCGCGAGGCTCCCATGCCATCGCGCCCAGGGCGTCTTTCCGTGCGGCAAAGCACCCCGCCCAGGAGTCGGTGAAACCCGCATCCCGGTACACCTTCTGGATGGCGGCTTCGGCTACGGCGTCAAACGCGCCCTGCTCCAGGGACTCGCCGACGAGCGCGGCCAGGATCGGCTTGGCGGCCGCGATACGGTCGGAGATTGGACGGCCCGAGGTCTCCTCGGGGGTCTTGCCAGAGGCAAGGGCGTCTCCAGGGGGAAGGATTTCGAGTGGGTTGAGGTGGTGGGACCCGGCTGGCTCCAGCGCGAGGTACACCCCACCGTGGGCGTCCACCCACCCCGCATACTCGCGCTTGGCCGACGGGTCCAGGATCAGGCATGGGCGGCCGAGGACCCGTTCCTGGGAGGTGAGGGTCTTGACCGTGAACGTTTTGCCGAAGCCTGTATCCGCGGTCAGTAGCAGGTGCTGCACGTCGGGGACCCAGCGGTTCCAGAGCACGGGCGCCCCTGTGCGCTCATTAATCCCGACGAGCGTGCCGCCGTCCTCCAGTAGGTCCTCATCGCCAAACGGGAACAGCGCGGCACACTGCGTCTGATCCAGCAGCAACCCCCGGAGCACCGGCCGCCCACCGGGAAGACCGCCGCGATACGACTGCGCCTGTGAGTGACGGAGCGCCACGAGGTCCATGCCGCGCTCGCGGCCCCGGCGCTGCGCGACAGTACCGGCGGCCCGCACGGCTTCGGCTGCATCGCCCCAATAGACAGCCGACACCCGAACGTCGAAGTGACGCACCTGCCCAGACGCGATGGCGTCCAGCAGGCCCAGGGCGTCCTGAATCCTGCGCTCCTGCTCGGCGTCCACGGTGCCCTTGCGCTGGGCCTCCCTCGCGGCTGATTGCTGGCGCGGGAGCGCCCGGTTGATCGACGCCCTAACGGCCTCGGCCGGCACGGCCGCCAAGGCAATAACCAGCGCGGCTTCCCCGACCAACCCCACGTCCGACACGCTGCCTGGCGCCACCGCACTCGGCCAGCTTGCCACCTCGCGGATCTGGGCACTCCGATCCCCGACCACAAGGTGGTCGGCACCGATCTCGACCCCGGCCGGGGTCCACCCCCACGCTTTGCGCTCCTGCAGCTCGTCCGTCATCAGCACCGTCCCGACTACCTCACGCCGTGCCAAGGCCAGTCGCCTCCTCTCCCGCTACCGGCAGACTCTCCCCGCGCGTCCATAAGCTCACGAACTCGGCCAGGTCCTCGCCGCTCAACAGCCGCACGCCAAAGCCCACGTCGTGGCCAGCGTCCCGCACCTGTTGCACCGCCTCCACCAGCAGCCGCTCCGCCTCGGCCCGACCCAGACTTTCCGGCGCTTTCCTGCGCCGTCCCAGGCGGTCCCGGATGCCAGGCGCCGGGCGGCGGGCAGTGAGCACGACGGCTCCGCGCCTCCGGGCCAGGCCCGAGGTCTGAAGAGACGCGAGGTGTTGGGACCAGGACCACGCCACGTCGCTGGCACTGGGGGCAGTGCTGGCCAGGTCACGGGCAGACTGGCGGTAGCGGTCGGCGATAGCCGAGAGGCTGAGCGGGGTCTGGAGGACCACGAGTTGGACCGCGACTTGCGGCGCGAGTTGACTGAAGGCGCCGACCAAGAACCTGGCGAAGCCCTGCAACAGCGTGTGCGCGGCGGTGCTGCTCATGGAGTCGGCCGGGAGGAGAGGGAAGTCAAGGATAGTGCACCAGGCGTCGGTGCCGACCTGGATCGTGCTGTCATTGGGAGCGGGCGGGCGGATCGGGTAAAAGGAAGCGGCGTCCCCGACTGCCATCGGCCAACACCTCCTGCGCGTAGATCGGTGGAAGGGATTGCTCGCGGTCCACGCTCGGCGGGTCGCAGCGGCGGTGCACGAAGAGCCAGGTGGCCCAGGCGAGGAGCCGTGCGTAGCCCCGGCGGCCGCCGACGGGCGGGAATAGGATTAGGGGAATGGCAGCCACCACCCCGACGATGCCAGCGACTAGGGCCGCAAGGTGTGAGGAGTACGAATACAGCACAGCGGCGGGGACCAGGAGCGCCCCCGCCGCCATGAGATCGTCGCTTTCGAGCCCGAGGAACGGGTCCAGCGCACTCCGGCGCGGATCAACGCGCGGGACGGGCACCGGCGGCAAACGCACGACAGATCACCCCCCAGACCTTGGCCCACCGTGCCCGGCGCCGGGCCTGGGCCTCGTGGCGGCGCCGCCGCTCGGCAGCCCGCAGGGCCTGGGCGCGGGCCGCCAGGAACTCGCGCTCCCGCTGGAGTGCGGCGGCCTCCTGCATGCGCTTGCGCCGCTCCCGCTCCACAGCCACGCGCCGGCACCGCCGCTCTCGCTCGCGCGGCGGCATCGTGTTTCCACTGATGACTTGCAGCGCGTACATCTCCATGTCGCCAAAGCCGCTGAGATCGTCATCCACGGGCCAGGCCAATGGGGTGTGCGGAGGGCGGGGTTCCACCCGCGGCTCGGGCTCCCCCCGTCCCCGCCGTTCGCCCTCAGCGATGCCGAGGCTGTACCACGTCATGTCGTCACCATTGAACGCAGCCAACCGGACCACCCCCTATGGCGACGATACTGCCCAAAGTGCTACGCCTGCGAGCCGGGTCCAAGGGCGTGCCCGGTGTATGGATTCGGCGGCACATCCTCTCCGGCCGGCTGCGCGGTGTAGGGATTTGGCGAAGGGTAGGCGGCCTCGTAGACCTCCCTGATGGTGGCAGCCGCCGTCGCCTGCTGCTGGGGACTCGCTCGCCACACAGGTTTTGCTCCGTCCATAGCCGCCTTGCGGGTGGCCTGGGCGACGGCGACGATTGGCGCGGACGACACCACCTGCCCCATAGCTTCCGCCTGCTGCATAGCCCCGCGGGCGCCGCTGTCACGCATCGCGGCCATCTGACCTTCCGACCGCGCCTGCGCCATCGGCGCCGCGTATTGGGCCTCGCTCTGGATCTGGGCCTGCCGCACTCCCACCCCCGCCATAGCCCGCATGCCGCCCTCGCTATACCTGCCGATCCCCATCTGACCCAGCCCCGCCTCTATCTGCGGCCCAAAAGTCCCTGTCGCCAGCCTCGCCGCGCCATAGGCGGCCGCCATTTCAGCAGCCCCATGGTTGATATTCGTGGTTCCTTGCTGACCGAATACTAAGCCTTTGAGTTTGGATTGCACATTGAAGCTCACGATGATGCACCCTAACCCGACGAGTGCATTTATCAGGACTTGTCCAGCCGTCCCGCCAATGCTCCCTGCGGGAATAACACCCTCCCCTGAGATCGCCAAAAAAGTGATCATCAGAGACAGCGCCCATGCAGCTTGGCTAAACGCGGCGACAGCAAACTCCCCGATGAGCCACCGCCAGGCCCCCTGAAACCGCTCGGTCAGGCTCAAGATGGCCGCCACAGGAGCCAAAGCCAGCAGCACCAGCAGTTCTCCCGCCCGTGCTGCCCAAGTGACCACCATGCCAATCAGTGCCAACAGGAAAACCACTACGACGAGCAATATCCATAGGTTCATGTTTTCGGCGGCGGTAAAAGCGGAAAGCGCGGACTGGTAGTGGACTCTGGTGAAGTGACCCAGAAGATACGTGACTGTGACGTTGTTGACTTGCAACATCAACCCCAACAGCCAGTAAGACGCCTGGGCCATAAGGATTGCCAACCCGGTGCGCCCGATGAGCCGGCTGGGGGAGTTCTGGCTGGACGTCCAGGGGTGCAGCATGTATTGGATGGCCTCATAGCAAAACAGCACCCCAGCAAACATCCAGGCCACATGGTCCGTCACGTGCCAAACCTGTGATGGCACCATCGAATAATCGAACGTGAACGGGCGGAGGATGGTGGCATGCAGGATGCCGACAATAAGGCTCAGGATTCCCGAAATAACACTCCCCATCACACTCTTCAGCATCCCGGAAAGCATAGTCTTTATCCTCCTCCGCCCGCGAAATCTGAAGGGGCGGCCTTGCGACCGCCCCCTGTGCGCGCACAGGGGCTCCGGGCCTTGGGGCCGTTGGGCTCACAGGGCCCCAGCAAAAGCGTGAAGCATCGCGGTGGCGACGAGCACGACGCCTGCGCCGATAAGGCTGGACTTCATGAGGCTCTTGGCTCCCTCTTGGCTGCGCTGGTCGTGGGCCACACTATGCCAGACGCCCCCACCAGCCAGCCCGACCCCGGCGGCCGGCAAGGCCAAACGGGTGAGTAGCGACTGGATGCCATTGAGCGCGCCCGACAGGCTGCTGGCCCCCACGGCTGCCGGCTGGCTCGACGCGGCCAAGGCGGGAGCAGTGACGACGGCGAGCGTGGTCAGCGCAGCCACAGAGGGCAGGAGGGCGCGGCGGGCACGGGCAACGAAACGCACCATGACGGTATCACCTCCTCTTCCTCTCTCGGAGCAGGGACATGCGGGTATAGGCCCCACCCCCCTTTCGGGGCACATTGGCGTATGGGCGCTGGGAATTAGGGCCGCAACCCCGGCGCCAGGTCTCAGGCGGGCAGGTAGACGACGGCGCCGCCTCCCGGCTGGTAGACCACGGTCACGGCCTGCCCGGTCTCGCGGGCGTAGGCGCTTGGGGCCATCCACTCGCCCGGGATGCCGCCGGGCAGGGTCACGGCTCCGTCAGGCCCGAGCCGGGCAAAACCGTCCCAACACCACCTATCCCGGCCGCCCGGCGCGCCGACGAGGATAGCCGCCTCCCCGGCCGGCGCGGGCGGCGGCGTGGCGACGGTCACACAGGACGGGCCCGCCCCACTGCCCACATTCCACATACTCCCAACCGGCACGCTGGCGTGGGCGGCCACGGCGGCGGGCACCGCCAGGGCGGCCACCACAGCAAAGGCGGCGATGATGTGCTTGTGCATGTGTGTCACCTCCTTCCAGTAGTAGCAATTAATGAGCGAATAACAACAACAAAACCCCCGCCGCGAGGACATAAGGGTAGATTTGGAACAGTACCTGGCACAGCCATAGGACTACCTGCCAAGCCACGGCGAGGACCACCATCGCCAAGAGCAGGACAAAAGCCGCCTGCAGCGGCCCCAGGGCCGCGATGGCCTGTGCCGCGCCCGCCACCCGATTGGCCCACACCTGCACCTGCCAGGTCACCTGCGTCACTTGGCACAACGCCGCCCAGCCCGCCGCCTGCGCAGCAGCGCACCCGCCCATCGCGCCCACCTCCCCGCAAAAAAAGCAAAGCCGCCGGAACTCCGGCGGCCACAGCCCTCGACCTCGATATTTCCCCGCCCGCCACCGCTCAAGGATGCAGGGCGAGGATGATGCAGGCGGCGGCGCCTGCGGCCAGCGCCCACACCAGGAATCCAATCCGGGGAGCGACCCCCCGTGACGCGCCCCGCGTAGCCTCGGCCGCCCGCCGCACTGCCCGAGCGGCGTAGGTTGCCGCGACATGGGCAGGCAGGGGCTTGCCCGTGGCGGTGGGATCGGGATCGGCACGATGAGGCTCTAGGTGTTGGGCCACACGCTCCACCCATGCGCTGTCGTAGAGAGCCACGCCCGACCTGCGCACGGCCACGGGGGGCAGCACCAGGACCCCCGCCGCCGGCGGCCGCCCGCGTGGCGGGAGAGGGATGCCGGCCTGGTGGCAACGGTAGGCCACCGACGTGCGTGGTGCGGGGTGCGCCTCCTGCGCCGCTGCCCAGGCCAGGCGCCGCACCGCAGCGTCCGTGCCCGGCTCGTCGGCGATGCCCCGCGCATCCGCCTCCTGGCGCAGCGCATCCAGTGCCGAGATATAGGAGGAAAAACATGCGCTCACATGCCAATCCATAGGCCGACCCCGACCTGGTTTTTCGCCCTTTTCACTGTACTCGGTGGGCACAGAACTCATATCCACGCCCCTCCTAACTGCCCATATCATAACTCATCGGATCAGCGCGGCGGAAGGTCTTGCGCCGTTTTTCTTTGTCTTAGACTGTTGCGACTTTTGTCAACGGTGGTTGAATACAACACGCCTGATTTGCCTACGTAGCGTTGCGACTTAGGATATTGCAAAAACCACAAGACTCATTGCAACCACAATATGTCACTGAAGCACGATCCCCGCCACCACCGCGTGCCCGAGTACCCGCACCCCGCCCAGTGTGGCCAGCGCCAACTCGAACGCCCTCGCGTCCACCTTCTGGCCGCCGCGCCACTGGCGGAAGTCGGACAACAGCCCGTCCAGGGCTGCGCTGTACTCCTCCGTCCTCCGGCACCGCTCCGCCGCCCACTGGCGCACCTGGCCGGCCAGGGGCTCCCCACCGGGCGCTCCCCGCGCCGAGGGCGGGGCGGCACCAGAGGCCAGACGGGGTTGAGGGGGGCGCGCGGCCTTGCCCATCACGTCCCACCTGACGCAGGGGCCTCTACGTCGGTGCGCTCAGCGAACCGCACCCGCGACAGTTCGAGGCGCAGCGGCAGCCGGCCGATCCTGCCGTTCCTGTTTTTGACAACATGAAGACTCATGTCGCGGGTGACGGCAGTCGGCTCCTCGGGTGCGGTCGTCGAAGGCCGCAGGATCATGGCCACCGATGCTTGCTCGCCGATTGCCTGGCTGTCCCGGAAGTCGGTCAGGTCGGCGGTGTCGCCTCCCCGGTGGACGTAGGCCCGGTTTAGCTGCGCCAGCAGCAGGACGCTGATGTGGAGTGTCTTGGCCAGGGCCTTCGCCTGCGCGGCCGCTTGGCCCACCGCGAGGTCTTGGCGCTCGGCGTCGGGCAACTGCAGGTGGTGTAGGTGGTCAATAACCACCAGCCGCAGCGGCGTCCGGGCGTGGATGCGGCGAACCGTGGCGCAGATGCCCTCCATGGTCATGGATGCGTCGTCAATCGTCAGGCGGTCGCCGAGTTTGGTCACCACTTGGTCGATGTAGTGGCCAAGGCATGCGCGTTCCTCGGCCGTCAGGGCGCCGGGGATATAGGCGCGGGTACCGTCGACCAGCTTGAAGAGCGACATGGCGCGGACGGCCAGGTCACGAGCGGTCATCTCGGCCGAGGCGAAGTGCACGCGCTCGCCCAGGTTCATGCTGCCATGTATGGCCATCTGCTCGGCCAGGCCGCTCTTCCCGCTGGCCGCCATGCCGCCCAACGCCCACATTTCGCCCGGCTGCGGACCACCTCGGGTGTAGGTGTCGAGCAGCTTAATGGAGGTCCCGAGTCCGGGCGCGGCGCGGCGCTCCTGGATGGCTTCGATGTAGGAGCGGGCTTCCAGCATCGCTGCCGACATGGTGATCGTGTGGTCGGTGGTCAGACTGTCGGACGCTGCAAGGACGGCCGCGCGCGAGGCGTCCTGGAGTTCCACCAGGGGCCGCGCGGTGTCGTTGGCGGCCGCCAGCATCGCTACTGCGGCATCCCGCATGGCGCGGCGCGCGGCCGCTTCCCGGACGACCATGGCGCGTTCGCGCGCCTTCTCCGGTTCGAGCGGCGTCTCGCTTTCGACCTTTTGGAGGCGCTGGACGTCTACCTGGGTCCCGGAGCGGCGCATCTGATCGGCGACCGAATCTGCGTCGGTCGGGCGCCCTTCGCGGCGCAGATCCTGAATGGCGGTCCAAGCAGCCCGGGTGACCTGGTTAGCGAAGTGCTCGGGCCCGACCTCGCAGAGGGCGGCATCGGCGGCGGCTGGCTCGCGCATCGCGGCCGCGAGGACCATGCGTTCGGCGTCCGGGGCACGCAGGGTTTCGTCGATCACTTCACCTCACCCACCAGCGAACCGCCGAACGGGTCGGCGTCCGTAGGGGTGGTAATGCCGAGCGCTTGACAGACCTCTGGGTCCGCCAAGGAGCGGGGCGCGGCGGCCGAGGCCGGGGCCTCGGCGATGCTGAGGACCTTTCCCGAGCGGGCCGCGTAAGTTCGCCAGACGCTCAACAGGTCGCCCGACGTAAGCCGCTCGGCCAAGAATCGGTCATTGCTTGCGTGCACCCACTTCGCTGCATCCAGCAGCTTCGGCAGGTTCTCGGCGTCCACCGCCTTAGCGCCGCGCGCCGCGCGTCCGTACCAGGAACTGTCAACCACGTACCCGAGCGGCTTTGCCCAGTCGTGGACCGCATTGATTACCTGCTGCACCGCACTGGGTGCAGGTGCACGTCGCGGTTTCGGTTTCGTCGGAACCGACCGATCTGCCTCTGCTTCGTTCGGCAGCAGGCAGGTGGTGCGCACGGTCTGCGGTGAATCGGTGTGGGTCTGTGGCACGGGTTCTATCCGCTCTGCGGAAGCGGCCGCCGCAGGCGCCGCTGCCCCGTTTTCTTTGGTTTTAGTCTCAGTCTCTGTCTCAGTCATCGGCTTGGCATCCGCTATGGCATCAGGGGTAGCATCCGTGGTGCCATCACGCATGGCATCCCGGATGGCATCCTCGGAGCCGGACAGGTCGTCCGCGAACGCCTCGGCGATTGCACCTGCCAGTCCGGGCGCGTGTTTCCGTGCCTGCTCGTAGTAGCGGCGCAAGAGCCGCGTGTTCCGCACCCGGTCTAGATTCCTGAGTCGCGTGGGCCAGTGGTTGGCGTTGTTCCGGTTGGCGTCGTACTGGATGGCGTTAGCGACCATCACGGCGTCCCCGTCACGGAGCAGGAATCCCTCCGCTTCCAGTGCCTGCATAGCCAGTTCCAGGACCTCGGCGGGCATCCCGGTATCCGCTGTCACGTAAGCCGGCGGCAGTGGGAACACACCCTCGACATTGCCATGAGGGCTCGATAGCGCGTAGATCGCCAGGTGGCGCAACAGCAGGCGGGCCAACGCCTCCGGCGGTAGAGGGTGCGCCGCCAAGTGCGCGGCAAGCGCCTGGGTGTGCGGGTGCTTGTGTTGCCAGACACGCCGCCGGACTTGACCATACGGCTCGTCGGCTTTATGGTATGATATCAACGAAGTTCGGGTCTCCTTTCCATCGCCCGCCGCGCCAACGGCGGGCTTTTCCTTTTCCTCCCTCACCCCGTGGTGGCAGAGTGCTTTAAATCGCTTTCGACGGTGGTGGTGTGCCGTGTCTCATATGCCTCGATGTCCGTCCATCGGAAGCGCAAGGCACGCCCAATCCTGACCGCCCGGAGCCGACCACTCTCCACCAGTCTGTACACAGTCATTGCCTTGACTCCCCAGCGTCGGGCAACCGCCGGAACGTCGACGAGCGTCGTGTCCACAGACCTCACTCCTTGCCCGACTAAGTAGCGCCGGGTTGTGCAACTTAGCTTACCCGCTCGGTCCTCCCTTGTCTAGTGGTGGCCTACTCTCTGATCACGTCGATTGGAGTCTCGATTTCCCGACTCTGCTCCGCCGCCCACTGCGCCGCCGCCGCAGCCAGGTAGTCCCCCAGGTGCCCCGTCTGGCTGGCAAGATCGCCAGATAACGATACAGCCACCGATAGGCGCCCGTGCCCAGGTTGCCGGACCCGGACATGGATCGACGGACTGGCATCTCTCTTCCTCGCAGGCCCTTCACCTGTGCCCCACAGGGCGCGGAGCGCCGTCCATCCGTCCCGGCGCACCTGCTCGGAGTGCGTGGTGCAGATTGCTTTGCCCTCATCCCATATGCCGCGGATGTTGTCGACCATCGCCTGTAAGCGGGGATCGAGCAGGCCAGCCCACCAGGCCAGCCGCAGTCCGCCCGCCAGGTCGATTGCGCTGAAGAGAACAACCAGATCCACTGGTCTCCGGAGCGGACGGTCGTTACCTCCCCGGACGAACGCCAATACCCTATTGCTGGCGACCACAAGGTCCTCTGGGGCTTCCCCTGTCCACTCTGATCTCTCCAGCAGTTTGTGCTGACATTCAGCATCGTCTACCTCACGCAAACCTTCGCGTAGCGCTTGAGCGGTCGTAGATGCCCTATTGACGAGCGCCGCAGGCATTACTCGCCTCGCAGCCGGCTGGTATCCGTAGCCACGCCCCCGCTCCTCACCCGACCGCGCACTGGCCTGTGCCAGTCCATCATCGAGGTCTATCACGTCCAACCAGCCAGCCAGCCCGTACGCCAGGACCGCAGACCCTTGCAGTGCTTGCGCGATGCCCCATAGAGCTTCCGGCGATGGGCTGGCCGTCTGACCCCGCAGGATGCGGTTATAGGCGGCCCTGGAGACATGCGCGGCATCGGCCTGTTCCGCCTCGGTTCTTCCATCCCGACTCGCCAAGTGCAGAATGTAGGGGCGAAGCAACGCGGATGGCGGATACCGCCGTGTCAGGTTCATGTGACGCCTCCGAAGCCAAAGTAGCGCTCCGTTGCACAACACCAAGATACCCCCTTGACCGCCAGTGGGTCAAGAAGGGCTACACGAGGCTACATGAGATGTCTGGGCTACCAACGGGCTACATGAAAGACCGAAGCCCCCAGGAGTTTCCTGGAGGCTTCTCTGTATCCCTTGCGGCTCTAGGCTTCGTTTGGTGGGCCCGGTGGGACTCGAACCCACGACCCGCTGATTAAGAGTCGCCAGGTGGCTTTGTGCCCACATGCCCTGCAGTGCTCTGCATCCGTTCTGCCTCATGGCTTTCGGGGTATGGCTGCTGGAGCGTTCGGCCTCTTTTAGCCTCCCGTATGCGCCAGTTGTCCGGCGTTTCTGCATACGATTTTGCATACGGCCCCCGCCCGCTAACGCCCATGCGCCGAGTCTCGACCGCTCCCCGGCCGCCCCGCCCGCTCGGCCTCTCTCTCTAGCGCGGCGGCCACCTTCGCCCCGGCCGCCGCCCTCGTCGGGTCCAGCATGTGTGCGTATGCCTGCATGGTCACGGCCGGACTGGCGTGCCCCAGCATGGCCGCCGCTTCCACCGGAGACAGGCCAGCGTCCACCAGGGCACGGCTGGCCGCTGTGTGGCGAGTCGAGTGCGGCTTGCGCCGGCGCACCCCCGCAGCGTCCAGTAACGCGAACCAGTCGCGTGCGACGTTGCGGGCAGACAGCGGCGTGCCGCGCGAGGTCGTGAAGACCAGCCCGGTGTCGGTGCGCCAGCCTAGCAGGTCGCGCTCCGCGTCTTGCCGCTCCCGCCAGGCGCGTAGTGAGGCGGCGGTGGTTGGCGGCAGTGGCCAGGTGCGCCTCCCGGCGGCGGTCTTGGTTCCTTGGTACTGCCGCCGCAAAGCCCTCCGCTCCGTGCCGTCCCCTGCCCAGAGTGCCGCTAGACGCTTGGGGTCGGCCAGAACGGCAGGGTCGGTGTGCAGTTCGACGACGCCCTGCTGGACTGAGATCATGCCGCCGTCGAGGTCCAGGTCCGTCCATCGCAGCGCCAGCGCTTCCCCCATGCGCAGGCCGATGTCGAGACACAGCGCGAACAGTGGTCCCAGGCGGCGACTCTGTGCTTCCGCGCGGATGCGCCCGATCTCGTCCGGGGTGAACGCCTCTGCCTCGGTGCGCTTGGCGACTGGCTTCGCTACGCGGTCCAGAGGGTTGGCCGGGATGCGGTCTGTGAGGGCGGCCGCCTTCAAGGCTGCGTGCAAGACCTGGTGGACGCGAGACACGGTGACAGGTGCGAGGTGCGCTCGTGTCTGCGTCGGCTCGGTCTGGAGGCGGCGCAGCCAAGTGTCCAGCATCGCCGGGGTGAGGTCTCGCAACCGCGCGTCGCCGAGGGTCGGCAGGATGTAGTGCTGCGCCAGGAACGCGTAGGACTCGGCGGTGCGCGGCCTGATGCCGCGGCGGGCGGCGTGCGCCGGCAACCACTCGGCCAGGTAGTCGCGGAGGGTCTGGCTGGACGACGCCTGTGCGGCCGGCCGGGCGCGAGTGGCGGCCTCCCGCTCTTCGGCCCAGTGCTGGGCCTCGCGCTTCGTCCCGCGGAAGGCGCGGCAGACGCGCTTGCCTCCGGGTCCGGTGATGTAGACCTTCCAACGCGTGGGACGGTCGGGGCGGTCATTGGCTAGGGGGTAGGGGACGATGGACGCCGTGGGCACCGTCTCCTCCCAGGGTTATCGCTTCTCCACTGCCCTGATGCGCTTCTCGTGGTCGTTGATGCGCTCCTGCTGGCTTGAGGCCCCGGCCTCCAGGGGGAGGACGTGGTGATTGAGCATGGCTTCCTCGCGGGCGGCGTCCAGGCGGTCGGCCTCGGCGCGCTGGTGGGTGGAGAACGCTTCGGGCAGCGCCTTGATCTCGCGGATGATGGCGTCGCGGTCCATGCCGGCCTGCCGGCGCACCTCGTCGATCTTGGAACGCGTCTCGGCGTCGCGGGTTGCGGCCTCGGCGCGGACGCCCTCGATCTGCGCACCGAGCAGGGTCCGCGTCTCTGCGTCACGGGCTGCGGCGCGTTGGTGAGTGGAGAACGCTTCGGGCAGGGCCTTGATCTCAGCGATGATGGCGTCGCGGTCCATGCCGGCCTG
>DAHWHT010000075.1 GCA_027335515.1 Clostridia bacterium | reverse complement strand
CGCCCCCGTGCTGCCCAGACCGGCTCGCGCCTCTCGATATCAGGCCCCCACCGCGTCCCTCGTCTGGGTGGCCGCGGGGAGGCGGCTCGGCCCGGCGGGCCGGGTCCGGTATCGGGCGGTGGGTTGGAGATCGGACGGGGAAAGCACCCCGGCTGCGCATAGGGGGCTTTCGAGGCCGTGACGCGGGGTGCGGGTCGGAGCGCGCCCGTTCACCGCCCTGCGCGGCACGGCGGATACGGTCCGCAACCTGGTTTCTCGGTGTCGCGCGGACAGGAAGCGGACGACGGTGCCCGAACGCCTCCGGGGGCTTGCGCCGCGCGGGTGGCGGACGGCGAGCGAGACGGGAGGGATCCGCGGATGGGTGCATGGACGACGCTCTTTGGCGACGGGGATCTGAGTGGGTGGAAGGGCCGATCGGAGCCGCATACCTGGCACGTCGTGGGCGGGGTGCGACTGGCGCAGGACGACGCGCGCTTTTTCGACGTCGAGCCCGGGGTTGGTGTGATGGTGAACTCCGAGAGGGGGCGGACGGTAGACCTCCACACGGAGTTGGAGCACGGCGATTGCGAACTGCACGTGGAGTACTGCGTCCCGGAGAAGTCCAACTCCGGTGTCTACCTCATGGGTCAGTATGAGATCCAGGTGCTGGATAGTTTCGGCACGCCGGACAGCGAACTGAAGTACGGGAGCAACGGCGGCATCTACGCGCGCCACAACCATCCGGTCACCCACAAGGATTACGGCGGCCACGCGCCCCGGACCAATGCCTCCCGTGCACCGGGCGTGTGGCAGGAACTCGACATCGTCTTCCGCGCGCCGAGGTTCGACGCCGCCGGACGCAAGACGGCCAACGCCTGCTTTGAGAGCGTGCGGCTGAACGGCACGCTGATCCATGAGAACACCGAGTGCGCCCTGCCGACGGGCGGCGCCTACCACGATCAGGACGTACCGCGGGGGCCGCTGCGGCTGCAGGGGGACCACGGGCCGGTGGCCTATCGCAACATCCGCATGCGCCAGCCGTAGCCCGAGGCGGACGCGCGCCTGGGCCCAAGCGCCGTTAGCCGGCGCGGCGGAAGTGTTCCCACCGCTCCTCCAGCCGGCTGCGGTCCGGCATCGCGCCCCGTGCCGACGGGAGATGCAGACCTACCCCCTGCATCTCCTGGAGGCCGTGGCGCAGCATCGGTCCATCCGTCTGATCCCGCACGTCGCGCCGCACCTCGATCGTGAAGGTGTCTGGTCGCACCCCGATGAGGTTCGCATCGAAGGCCGCGTGGTGGATCTTGCAGAGGGCGAGGCCGTTTTGAACGATGGGATCCCCCCGCGGGTGCCCATCGGGCAGGATGTGGGCCGCGTCCAGCAGCGAGACATACTTCAGCCGGCAGACCGCGCAGGATTGCCCGTACGCCTGGATCACCTGCGCGCGGAACAGGGGCTGGTGGACCCGCTGCCGGGTCAGGCTCTCCGCGTAGCGGCGCTCCGCCTGCGTGACGGCATGGTCGAGCGCCAGGGAGCGTTGCCCCTCATCCACGGCGACGACGAACTGACACCCGGCTTCCTCCTCGGCGATCAGCCAGACCGGGTGGATGGCCTCATACAGCGCTCTGGCCACCCCCCAGAACCATACGAGCGGCAGACCGTGCTCCAAGGCGGCGCGCAGGGCCCGGTTGTCGGAGTGTCCCGGGTTCTGCCCGCGATACTTGTACCGCAGGCACCCGTCGGCACCGAGGGCGTCGTCGTAGGGAGGCGGCTGGCCGGGCGGGGTGAAGGCCGTGCGGATCGAAAGCGCCGCCTCAAGGCCGCGCGGCTTCCAGATACCCTGTTGTGGGCCCACCAGTTGCACCGGCGTTCCCTGCCAGCGGAAGCCCTGGCGGAGCTCTGCGCCCGTGAACAGGTGGAAGCCTCCGGCGGCGGCGCGCGATCGATCGAGCCATGCCCGGGCCTCGGCCCGCAGCCCTCGTTCGTAGGTCTCATCCAATGGGGATCGGCGCCTTGAGGCCCGAGCCCCGGCAGGGGCCCGCCGCGGGTCTTTTGCGACCCGCGCTGGTCGAGCGGCGGCCGCAGATGTCGGTCAGGCGCGTTGCGACCCGGGGGGTTCGTGTTCGTGGGCCGCGGGTGCGCGGCGGGACGGGCGCCGGTTTGAAGGTGGGCGGTTGCGCCGGCCAAGGGGCTGCCACCGCCCGGTGGGGACGCGCTTCAACCCAGGCGTGGTGGTTGGGTGGTGCGGCTGGCAACGTCTGCGCCTCCTTCGGGGCCTCCTTCGGCGTAGCGGTTGGCTCGCCGCTACGGCCCGTTCCAGGCGCGGTCGGCCCGCGCGGCACCGTCCCGCTCGTTCTACGCGAGGGGATGCGCGAATCCTGCCGTCCAATGGCGGCGACCACCGCACCCGGGCGCCCGGCGCGAGGGCCGATCCCACCATGAACGCGGCGGCTTCCCCGCATCCTGTCCGGTCCGCCGCACCGGAGCCCGGATGCCGCGCGCCATCGCCATGGCGGCGGAATCCCGGTTGCCGCAGGGGCGGCCGGGTGCGGGTTGGTGATGGCGGGCCTGCGGGGATCGATGCCCCAGCGCGAAGGTCGGCCTGTCGGGTCCGCCGCAGGGCCGCAGGCGGGTCTGGGTGCAGGCGTTTGGCGGCAGGCGTGCGGCCTCGTGCCGCGAACCGTCGTGCAGGCGGGTGCGTGGGGGGGCGGCATCGTGAAGCTTGGGCGGGTGGTGCGGCGGTGCGTGGCGGTCGCGGCGATCTCGGCCCTGACGGTGGCGGCGACCGGTTGCGGCCTGGGCAGGCCCGCAAACGCACCGGTGCCGGCCAAGCCGGTCTGGGCGGCGCAGTTGGCCTGGTCGCCGAGCCCGGCAGCGCTGCAAATCGACTATAACTCCTCGAACCCGGCCGCCCCCGTCTCCGGGGCCTATGACAGCACCTCCTCGGTCTTTCCGCCCGCGCACTGGCAGGTGCATACCTGGAAGCTGGCGGATGTGGCCTGGGGCGGTCGGCAGAACTTCTCCGCCGACCTGCGGCTGTCCGGGGCGGTCGGGGTGGCAGTGCACCAGGTGGTGCTCGGGCTGCGGCCGCCGGGCAAGGGCGGGCCCCAGGCCAGCGTCACGTTTGCCGGCCAACCGGGTCCGTTGGCGATCGGACCCAGCAACGTCGACCAGGGCCTCCGCCAGGTGGGCACGGGTGGTAACCAGGGCGACAGCTTCTACCACGTGGCCACCGTGCGGCACAAGAGCGCAGAGGTGTTGGACGCCAACACCCTGGCCGGTCCGGGGGCGCCCAGCTACCTGTATCTGCGGCTGTCGCGCTCCTCGCCGCTGTATGCCGACCATCCGTCGGTCGTCTACGCGACGGTGACCTTTGCGGCCCTGCAGCCAACCAGGCCGTGGTCCGAGGCGACCTTTGCCAAACTGGCCGCCAAGGGCATCCATCGGGCCGAGATCAATATGGAGTGGTCGGCGGTGGAGCCGACTCCCGGCAAGTTCTCCTTCACCGTGCTGGATGGTGACTTGGCCAACGCCGCCAAGGCGGGGGTCAAGGTGATTCCGATCTTCTGGTATTCCGTCTGGGGTGGAAACCCGGCGTCCTGGATCACGAAGTATGACATGGGCAGCAACGGAACCGTCTCCCAGGTGCCGACCTGGTGGAGCCGCTTCAATCGGCAGAGCTACTTCACCTACGTCAAGGACACCATCGCCCACATCAAGGGGTCGCCGGGGTTTGGCGGCGCCTTCCTGGACTACGGCTGGCTGGACTACATGTGGGGACCACCGCCGGGCGGCTCCGGGGTCAACGGCTATGCGCCCCAGGATGTCGCGCGCTTCCACACGTGGCTGCCGACCGCCTATAAGTCGCTGAGCGGCTTCAATCGGAGCGAGGGCACCCATTACACCGCCTGGGCGCAGGTGCCCGCCGCGCGGCCGGGGCAGAAGCTCTTCAGCGTCTACCAGCACTTCCGCGACTGGAGCGTGCAGGAGACGTACGGCCGCCTGAGCGCCATCTACCGCCATGAAACCAACGCCCCTCTCTATTACTACTGGGGCGGCGGGTACGGTGGCTTCGGCACGGCATTCAATCGGCCAGACACGTTCTTTCAGCTGGCCAAGCGCTATCGGGGTACCGTGGTGCTGGACGACGCCGACCACGCGGGGCTGGCCCTGGCGTTCACGGCCCTGTCGCGGGCCTACGGCGTGCCGCTCCTGGAGGAGTGGACCCCGCGGCCAAGCGGCTTGCACGCCGAGATCGCCGGATTCATGGGCCATTACGGCTTCGAGTTCCCCAACCGGGCCGGGATGGACTTTTTCCTCTACGGTGGCGGCAAGGAATACCAGGTGGGTTATCCCGTCTACACCCGGGCGATTCCGTTGTTGAACGGGTTGCGCGGCAGCTATCCGCTGCAGCCGGTGGCCGTCTACCTTTCCTATCGGGGGATCTACCGCCATCCCGGGGCCCTATCCGGGGTGCAGACACGCCTGGCGTCGATGTGGCGGCTGCACCCGCTGGCCTTCACCGTGGTCACCAGCGCCGAGGTGGCCGCGGGGGTGGCGCACCTCGGCGCCTATAAGGCGGTCTTGCCGTTGACTGGCGACACCGGACCCACCCTGCGGGCCTATGCGCGCGGTGGCGGGCATGTGGTCGCGCACGCCTCGCAGTTGATGCAGTATGCGGCGGCGTACGCCCAACTGCGACCGCTCACGTCGTCTCGGGTGGAGATCGTCCCGACGGTCGATGTCGCCCGCAAGACCGCGTGGTTGACCGTGGCCGGGACCAGCCCCGCCCTGGCGTACCAGGGCCGTCTGACGATCAACCTGGCCGGGCTGGGGCTCCCGGCCGGCACGTACCACCTGGTGGATGTCGCCAGCGGTCGGACGATCCCGGCCACCGCGCGCCGCACGGGCCTCACCCTGCCGCTGGACCTGGCGCCGGGGGCCTTCCACGTGTGGCGGCTCGTGCCGGGCGCCGCCACGGGCAAGGGCTGACGGGCAGGGGCGGCGCCGCGGGGATGGGTTGCGCGGCCGCCGGGGCCGGAACCACGACCCCGGCGCCGCAGCGCACCTGCCGCCGGGGCTGTGGGTCGGGGGGCCCGGGTCCGGGTGCATCGGTCGGCCGGTCCTGTGCGTCGGCACGTGCGGGGTCAGGAACGACGAAACGCTGCCAGGCCCCGTTACCGGTCCCGACTCCCCGAACGCCCTCTGCCCACGCTTCGACCGGCGACGCGCGTGGGGGAGGAGCGGCGTTCCGGTCCAGCCGAGCCCCCGGGCGCCCCTCCGGCGGCGCTGCGGCCGGCCTACGCACTCGGCACGGCCGCAGGGGGACCGGCGCCCGGATTCAGTGGTGGAACAGCCTCCGTCCCGAGGCATACATCACCATGTCGTAGGCGTCGGCGGCGGCGACCACCTCCGGATCCCGTGTGGAACCGCCGGGCTGCCAGATGTAGCGCACCCCCGTGCGCGCGGCGCGGTCAACGTTGTCACGGAACGGGATGAACCCATCGCTTGCCAGAGCGACCCCGCCCAGCCCTCCGAGCCAATCGGCCCGTTCCGTCGACGACAGACCGCCTCCTTGCAACCATTCGTCCACCGCATTGTCGCGGCTGGGACGGGGGGTCTCGGGTGAGAAGGCCAAGGCCAGCGCCTGGGGGTGCTGGCGCAACCACCAGGTCTCCGCCTTGTCGCAGGCCAGGCGGGTGCAGTGGATGCGGGACTGCTGGCCCGCTCCCACGCCGATCGTCTGGCCGTCCCAGGCGAGGCAGATCGAGTTGGATGGGGTATGGCGCAGGGTGATGGCGGCGATCTGCAGGTCGCGGCGGGCGGCGTCCGGGAGATCGGTCCGACGCGTCACCACGTTGCCGAGCGGAATCTCGCCCTGCGCGCGCGGCTGTTCCAGGGTGATGCCAAACACGTCCCGCCGTTCAAGTTGCGGGGGTTGCCACTCGGGATCGATCTCAAGGATGAGGTAGTTGCCGCCCTTCTTGCGGCGCAGGCGCTCCAGGGCATCGGGATGGTATCCGGGGGCAACCACGCCGTCGGAGACCTCGCGAGCCAGGACGCGCGCGGCCGATGCGTCGACGGGGTCGGAAAAGGCGGCGAAATCCCCAAAGCTCGCCATGCGGTCGGCGCCCCGCGCCCTGGCGTACGCGGCGGCGAGGGGGCTCAAGTTCAAGTCGTCCACACGGCAGGCCGCGGCCAACGCGGTCGACAGGGGCAGGCCGACGGCGGCGCCCGCCGGGGTGGTGTGCTTGAACGAGGCCGCGGCGGGCAGGCCGGTGGCGGCGCGCAGGGCTTGGACCAGCGGCCATGCCTGCAGGGCGTCCAGCAGGTTGATGTAGCCGGGGGCGCCGGCGTGCACGGTGATGGGCAGGGTACCGTCCACAAAGGCGCGCGCCGGTTGTTGGTCTGGATTGAGGCCGTAGCGCAGGGGCAGCACATCCGCCATGCGGACACCTCCTGGGACAAGCATCGGCCGTCCACCGGGGACGGTGGCAGCCCATCACGGACTACGCGGGCGGTCCCCGGAATCCTGTCCGTTGGTGGTCCGCGCCACGTGGGGGGATGCGCGTCCGGCTTCGTAGGTCTCGCCTTGCCGCCAGCTTGGGCCGTCTCGACGTTCCGGCCCCCACGTCCCGTGCGGGAGTGCGTCGGCTGCGGCCCGCCAGGCTACAACGCACCACCCTTTTGGCTCCGCGCGTGGGGGGGCGGGGTGTGCGGAAGCGTCCGCGCGGAGTCCGCCGTTGTGTGCATCAACGGTGGCGGTGCACCGGCGCAATCCGAATCGTGGGTGGCCGCTGTTCCCCGCGGTAGAGTAAGGAAGCCGCTGGCAGGGATGCCGATGTCGTGGTCGTATCGTCCGAGTAGCACGCCAAGGGTTGCGGCTGCTGGAGTGTCGTCTGAGTGTCGCCTGAGTGTCGCCAAGGTTGGCCGTGCCGGCGGCTGGCGACCGCTTTTGGGTGCGGTGCGCGGGCAGCACGAAAGCGGAGGCGCGGGATGCGGTTGCGGGATAGGCCCGAGTGTGGCCGGTCCCGGCGGGGGGCGGGCCGATGCATTCCTGAGCCCTGACTTTGGTGGTGCGGGGCTCCAAAGAGGCGGGGTGGATCGCGTGCGGCGGATCAGGCGGCGTATGGTCGTTGGGATGGTCGCCGGCGGCGCGGTTGCGGCGGGTTGCAAGAGGGGGCAGGGAGGCGAGGCGCAACGCCCCGGCGTGCAGTCCGCCTCGTCGCGCCCGTTCCCGATGGCCCTGTTCTCTGTACCCGATCCCCTCAGCGCCAAGCCGGGCACGGTGCCCAAGGCCCTGGATGCGTTCGATCCGCAGGACAAGTGGGTGTGGCCGGGGTTGGTCCCGGCCGGCGGGCGGTCCGCGCTGCCGGGGTGGGGGGTCAGCCTGTCGACGCCGTTCGTGCCCCCGGCGACGTATCGGCCTTTGAACGCGGCCATGCGCGCGAGGAACTTTAGCGTTGGTTCACTGGCGGCAGGGGCGTTGGCGGCCTTCGCCACGCCGGCCGGGCAGTACGGGCTGCCGGTTGCGTGCTTGCCGACCGGGCTGATGTACGACGTGCAGGCGTTTGCGGACGCCGGGTTGACGGTCCCGGCGGGTGACTGGTCGATCGACGTCTTCGAGGGCGCCTGTGCCGCACTCCATGGGGCGATTCGCGCCGGGCGGTTGACCCGCTTTTACGGAGTTCTGCCGACGATGATCGGGCACAGCCAATGGACGGATAAGTCGGGAAACGCGCATTATGTTATAAATTGGACTGGCCAACTGACGGATCCGAACATCTGGGGGGCATTCGTTTTAGGGTATGGCGGCTGGATGGTGCGAAATGGCCGATTCGATTTGACCAATCGCGGCGCGGTGCGCGGCCTGGATCGCTTGGTGCAGATTGTGCGGCAGTATGGCTCCAACGAGAAATACATTCCGAGGAGCCAGGGCGACGTGCATCGGCTGTGGTCCGGTGCGGTGATGCGGTTTGTTTCCTATCGGGGCGCGCCCGCGCCGACTGGATTCCGCTATGCCAGGTTCCCTGGGCTACCGGTGCGCCCGGTGGTGCCGGCGCAGCTGCAGGGAGTCGAACCGGCGAAGATGGGCCCGGGGGGCCGGGGGTGGTTTCCGGCGTACGTCCCCAAAGACATTCCCTTCCGCGCCCTGGAGGCGACCGTCGCGTACGCCCAGTGGGTGTATCGGGTTGTCCGGACATCCCCCCAACTGCCCGGGAATGTTCCGCCCGTCCTTGCCGACGGCAGGGTTCAGCAGGCCTATTTCGGCGCGGCGCAGCGGCTGCGGGATGGATCGCACAGCATCGGAGGATGGCGTGATTACGTTTACGTCCAAGAAGGTTGGCCGCTTGTGCGCCAGAGGTCGCGCGTGGATCCGCTGGTGGGTGAAACCGAATGGTTGGTCTATACGGCCCTGACCAACGTTGTGCAAAACGCCTCGCCCCTGGCCGGCGCGTTGGCGAAGGTCACCAAGGACCTCAACGCCTTGGTGGCCGGGTGAGGTGTCTGCGGCCTCGGTTCTGAACGTGGGTCCGGCACAGGGCAAGGTGTTCCGAGGGGGGAGCGATGCGCCTGCGTGCCGGCGCGGGCAGGCGCGGGTGCGGTCCGCCCCTCGGGCGGCGGTTGCGCGCCCGGAAAACGGCTACGGCAGGCGATGAACCAAGGCGTTCTTCGGCGCCGTGTCGCCCCGGCCCGACCGCATGCCGTGTCTTGGGTCGTTGGCCGCGTCCGGTGCGTCGCGGTCTTGAGGTCGACGCGGGGTGCGGGGTGGCCGCACCCTTGCGACGGTCGGCACGGCCACGGGGCGCGACCCGCCGCCAACGACGCCGTCGGGTGCGGGTGTCCGCAACCTGGGCGGGTCCAACCCACCCGTCCGTTCGGCGTTCTTCGTTGCGCCTGCCTCCGATCCGTGCCGCCGGATCTGCACGTCGGCCGACGGGCAGGCGCGATGTCGCCCTCGCCGCCAGCCCCGCCGTGCCAATTCCGGTCAGGGCTTGGACCGGGGTGGGTGGATGACCCGCCGCGCGTTTGGCGGCGTACCCGGGAACATCCAGAGTGTCTCGGCCGTAGAGTGACGCGGTCCCGGCGGCGGGCCTGTGGGCGGGCAGGCAATCGGGCCGCCTGGCGGGGGCGGGGATGGCCTCGGCGGGGGGCGCAGACTGCTACGTGGTGAGCGACCTCGCGGCGGCGCATTGGCCGTCCGGGGTGGTGGGTGTGGTTCGGTATGCGGGGCGCGGCGGGGCGGTCGCGGTCGGCCGAGGGCGCTGCCTCGCGGTATTGGCGTTGCTCAGGGCCGCCTGCCGCCACGGCCGGCGCGCCCGGCTCTGCCTGACGCTGGACGGGGCGGAGGCGCTGGCGCGGCGCGTCGCCGGTGGGGCGGGCTGGTGGACCGCCTGAGCGTCCGGGCGCGCCGTGCACCGGTGACCGGGGTCACCACGGTGTGCCTTGCGGGTGCGCTACCCTCGGGTCGCGGCGCGTGCGTCGCGGGAGGGGGCCATGGTCGTGCCCGGTATGTCGACCCGGCATGCGCCGGATGCCCGGCTGCCGCTGTGGCACATGGGGACGGGCATGGTGGCCGCGCTGCTCGGCGGGTTGGCGCTGCTCGTCTGGGGACCGGCACTGCTCGCCCATCCGATGGGGGACCCGACGACGCTGGCCGTCACTCACATGTTCACGCTCGGTTGGCTCGCGATGACGATCGTGGGGGCCACCTACCAACTGGTGCCCGTTGTGCTCGAGGTGCCGCTGGCGAGCCAACGCCTGGCGCGCGCCGGCTACCCGCTGCTGGTCGGTGGGGTGCTGGCGATGGTCGTCGGCTTTTGGCTGGTGCGCACCGGGCTGCTGGTCGGTGGGGCCGTTGCCGTGGCCCTGGCCCTGATGGCGTATGCCGTGCAGATCGCGGTCACGGCGCTCCGGGCCCGCGCGGGGCGCGGCACACGCGGCTTTTTCCTCCTCGCTTCGGCCTACCTCCTCGGGGTGGCGGTGATCGGCCTCCTTCTGGCCACCGATTGGCGCTGGGGGTATCCCCTGCCGGATCTGGTGCCGACCCACCTGCTGTTTGCATTGGCCGGCTGGGTGACCCTCCTGGCCATGGGGGTCTCCTACCACCTGACGCCCATGTTCGCGCTCTCGCACGACGCGCATGCCGATGGCGGCCTCTGGGTGCTGACCGGCTTTTCCGGTGGAATCCTGGCCCTGGTCGTGGTCAGCGGCCTGGGCTGGCCGCCGGCTTGGATTGCCCTCGTGGCGCTCATACCGTTGGGCGCGGTCGCGGTGTTCCTGCGCGATCAGGTCCGTCTGCTGCGCGCTCGCCGCCGGGCCCTGGACGTCGGGCTGCGCCTGGCGGCGGCCGGGTTTGCCTACCTCGGCCTCACGGCGGTTGCCGTCTGGCTTGACCTCGCCGGCATCGTCCACCTTGGGCACGGGGCCCTGGTGGTGCTGGCGCTGGTCGGTTGGCTGGGTTGCCTGGTTGGCGGCCAGACCTACAAGATCGTCCCTTTCCTGGTATGGTACCGCCATTACGGCGCCCGCGCCGGCCGCGGCCGCGTGCCGCTCCTGCGCGAGATGTATCGGGAACGGCAGGCCAACGTGGGGTCGATCGGGATCATGGCCGCGGGGCTGCTGCTGACGGCGGGCGTGGCCTTCCAGGTGCCGGGGTTGGAACGCGGCGGGGCGATCGCCTGGCTGATCGGCTACGGGACGCTGGCCTGGAACATGCTGCAGGTGCAGCGAGCCTGAGGGCGCGGCTGCGGTCGCCGCCGCCGAACCCGCCCGGCCATCGGGTGAAGGGGGCGCAGGGGGATGGCGATGCTGGCGCCGCAGTTCCGCCTCCGCCCCGCCAGCGTGGTGCCGGTGCGCTTTTTCATCCTGGCGCTCGTGGGTTTTGTCGCGTTCGGGCTGGCATTGGCGCTGGACCCGCGGGCCATGGCGCTGCCCCCCGGCGCAGGCGGCATCCTGCTGTTGCACCTGTGCGTGCTCGGCTGGGTCACACCCGCGATGATGGGCGCCAACTATCAGTTGGTGCCGGTGGTCTTGGGGCGGTCGCTGCCGGCGTCGCGCCTGCCGACCGTCATCTTCTGGCTGTATGCGGCGGGTGTTTGGGTGTTCCTGGCCGGCTGGGCCCTGGGGCGTCCCGCCTGGGTGGCCTTCGGCGGTGCGGCCGCCGGGTGCGCCCTGCTGGGTTTCGCGGCGCACATCGCTGCGGTGCGGTTGCGGGGGCGCAGCGGCGGGTCCGGGGGCGGCGGTCCGGTCGGGGCCGGTCTGGGGGGCGGCGTGGCGTTCCTGGCCGTCGTCGCGGTGCTCGGGCCGTGGTTGGCTCTGGCCCAAAACCATCTGGTTTCGGCGCCCCGGGTCCTGCCCTGGATGCATGCCGGCGCGGGTTTGGCCGGGTGGTTCGGCCTGACGATCATGGGGGCGGGCTATCAGTTGGCGCCGTTTTTCGCGGCCACACCCAAAGAGGGCGGGCGCGGGACCGCCTGGACTGCCCTGGCGTTGGTCGGGGGCGGTGCCCTTTGGTTGTTGGTGGCCCCGGCGGCGCTGGTGCCGGATCTACCGGGCGCCCTGGCCGTCTGGGCTGGGCTGGGGCTGTGGGGGATCGACATCCTCCGCATCGTGCACCACGGGCGCCAGGCGCACCGCGAGCCGGCGGCTTGGTGCGTGGCGGCGGCGGCGGCGGCCCTCTGGCTTGGCGCGAGCGCCGCCGTTACCGCCATCGCCGGCCGGGCTTCCCCGGGCCTGGCTCTGGCCGGGGCCTTTCTTGGCATCATGGCGGGTCCGTCGCTGTTAATCGTCGGGCAGTTGCAAAAGATCCTGCCTTTCATGGCCGCACTCGATGCGTCCGTCTCCGCCAAGCGCCAGGGCCGGGTGCCCAAGACGGAGGCTCTGTTCCCGCGCGGTCGGGGCTTTGCTCTCCTGGGGGTCTTGGGGTGCGGCTGCGCGCTGACGGCGATCGGTTTGGCGGTTTCGGCCTGGGGGCTGGTGCGCCTGGGAGCCGCGCTGCTGGCGGTCGGGGCCCTGGGTGTGGCGGTGGCGCAGGCCGTGGTGGTGCGCGCCTGGTATCGCGCGGGGGCGGGTGCCGCCCAGGCGCGGTGAGGGGGGGCGGGCGAGAGGGCGCCTTCCCAGGCCAAGGCGTGCTTCGGGCAGTTGCCGTCGCGGCAGGCCGGGGGCGGACTGGCGTCGTCGTGGGGCCGTGGTTGGCCTGGGCTGCTGCGCCCAAGCGATGCCGCGTCGTCCGTGCCGGCGAAGCGTCCGCCGGTGGCAGTCCAGCGCGCCGGTGCCATCGGCCCGCCCACCGCGGCCCTCACGGCCATTCGCTGGCCTGGCGCATCCCCACTCGTGTCGGCCGGCGTGCCGCTGCCAGGGGTGGACCGCGCCGGGCTTGGGTGGTCGGCCGTGCGGTTCCCGGGTGGTCCCGCGGCGTCCGCCCGGCCCGACCACACCCACGCGGATCCCGCCGCGCGGGTGTGGCAGGCGCGGTGGAGGCACTGGGGGGGAGGGACGGCGGCATTGCGGGTTGGACGGGGTGGGGGCCTCAGTCCGCCGCCAGGTTGAGGTGCCGGGGGACGAAGAACTCACGCGTGAGGCGGGAGCTGATCTCGGCGACCACGGTCGGTTCGATGACCGCATCGCCGCAGCGCTCGCAGACCGCAGCGGGAACGTTGTGCACTTCCACACCGCGTCCGTAGTCGTCGGTGAAGGCGTAGCGGTGGACCACCGCGTAGCTCAGGCGTCCGCCGCAGGCGCAGCGGGTCGCTTCTTGGGCCTCTCGCGCCTCGAAGCCGGTTTGGGTCGTCATGGCCGCGCAACTCCTTTGTGGAACGTAGGCAGCATAGCCGGTTGTGAATGACGTCACAAGCAGGTCCGCTCCGGTGGGCCGGCACGGGCGGCGCCCTGTGGGCTCAGGGTTGCGAATACCACGTGGAACGGCGCTATATCGCGCGCAAGCGAGCTCTGACGCACTCTGGCGTCGCTTTGTGAAACTTAACACAAGCGCAACGTGGCGGACCCGTGTGGTGTCGCCGGGCCAGGCCCGGTCCGGGCGTCCGAGTCCACTGGGCCGCAGGCGGGTCCCGGCCGGAGGTATGGGGTTGGACGCCGCGAAGCAGGGCGCGGGGCCGCGGTGCACACCGGCTGGCGGCGGCGGCGCAGGGGGGTGCGGTGGTGGACGAGCGGCTGGAGGCGAATCGGGCCAACTGGAACGATCGGGTGCCGATCCATCTGCAGTCGCGGTTCTACGATGTCGAGGGTTGGCTGCGTGCGCAGCCCGGTCCCAGCCCGGACGCGCTGGAGGCGATTGGTGCGGTCCGCGGCCTGCGGCTGCTGCACCTGCAGTGCCACCTGGGGCTGGAGACGCTCGCCTGGGCCAGGGCCGGTGCCCAGGTGACCGGCCTCGACTTTTCGGCGGCGGCGGTGGATGCCGCGCGGGACCTTGCGGTCCGCGCGCAGCTGGCGGATCGCGCCCGCTTTGTGTGCGCGGATGTGCAGGAGGCGGCCGCTGCGCTGGGCGGCGCCCGGTTTGATGTGGTGTTTGTCAGCGAGGGCTCCCTGTGCTGGCTGCCAAGCGTGGAGCGCTGGGCAGAGCAGGTCGGGGCGCTGCTGGCGCCGGGTGGCCTCCTGTACGTGCACGACGGCCATCCGCTGACCTGGATGCTCGCCGAGGATCGGCTGGTGGTGCGGGAGGGCTACTTCGAAACCGCCGCGTCCTGGGTCGGCGACTCCCCCCACACATACACCGACGCCGCAGGCGCCGTTGCCCACCAGCGCGCCCATGAATGGAACCACGGCCTCGGCGAGATCGTGACCGCGCTGTTGCGCCAGGGGCTGCGGCTGGAATCGCTCCGGGAACACCCGTGGGCCGGGTGGCGGCGCTTTCCGTGGTTGGCGGCCGTGGGCGACGATCGGGAGAGTGTTCGCCGCTTTCGTTTCCCCGAGGGGGTGCCAGCCGTGCCGCTGACCTTCACCCTGATCGCGTCCCGACCCGCGAACGTCGAGTCCGGGGAAACGCCGCCCGACGGCTCCCGGTGCCACGCAGGGCCGCCGCGCACCGGCTCGGTGAATGGAGGCGGCGGGGGATGCGGATCGGCGCCTACAACGTCCTTGGGCTGAGCGGTTTTCCGTCGGAGCGTGCCCGCGCCGACCTTGCGGATGCCGCCCGCACGGTGGAGCACTTTGCGGACGTGTTTGCCAGCCTTGCCTGCGATGTCCTGGCCCTGCAGGAAGGTCCGGACCACGCGACCATGCGGGCCCTGGCGCGGCGGCTGGGATGCCACCTGGCCGCCTTCCCCTCTCCCACCGCCTACCCCGGCTACGTGTTGTCGCGCCGGCCGATCCTCGAGAGCCGTGTCTACGCCCACGCCGGTCCGGACGGGGGGCAGGCGGCCTTCAGTCGCTGCGCCGGCGCGGCCCTGCTGCAATGGAGCGACGCGCGCCTCTGGGTGGTGGACATCCACCTGCATCCGAAGGATCGGGCCATGCGGCGGCTGGAGGCGCAGCGCCTCGTTGGGCACCTCGATTCGCTGGACGGCGCGGTTCCCACGGTGGTGCTCGGGGACTTCAACGCACCCCTGGCGGAGGATGTCCACGGGTGCCTTGCCGCGCGCGGCTTCGTCAACGCCATGGTCGAGGCCGGGGGCGGGGCGGCGCCGACGATGGACACGGCCGGCGTGTCCCCCAAGGCCATCGACCACATCTACGTCGACGGCCGTTTGGCGGGGCGGTTGGTCGGCGCGCGGGTGGTGCGCGCGCCGGGATTTCGCCGGGATGCTTCGGCGGCGGCACCGGTCTGGGTGC
>DAHWHT010000069.1 GCA_027335515.1 Clostridia bacterium | reverse complement strand
TGGCGGAGCTGCAGGAGCTGGGAAAGCCGTTCGCCGTCATCGTCAACAGCGGGCGCCCCGACGCGCCCGACACGGAAGACCTGGTGGGCCAGCTGCGGGAGAAGTATGGGGCGGCCGTCACGTCCGTCAACGCCGCCCAGCTGGATGAAGCGGGTCTGCAGCGCATCCTGGAAGAGGTGCTGTATGAGTTCCCGGTGCGTGAACTCCACATCGAACCACCCGCCTGGGTGCTGGAGCTGCCGGCGGACCACTGGCTGCGGCAACGCTTCGACCAGGCCGCCAAGGAAACGGTGGAAGCGGTACGGCGACTGCGGGACGTGCAGCCGGCCCTGCATCGCCTGGCGGGCTACGACATCGTGGAGCGCGTCGACCTGCAGCGCATGGACATGGGCAGTGGCGAGGCGGCCATCTCGCTGAGCGCCCGCGAAGAGGTTTTCCAGCAAATCCTGCAGGACGTCACCGGCGTGGACGTGACCGAGAAGGCGAACCTCGTGCGGTTGTTGCGCGAACTGATGCAGGCCAAGGGCGAGTTGGACCGGGTCGGCGACGCGCTGCGCGAAGTGCGTCAGGTGGGCTATGCCATGGTCACGCCGGACCTGGCAGACATGACCTTTGAGGACCCCGAGTTGGTGCGCCGGGGCGGCCAGTTCGGGGTGCGCCTCAAGGCCAAAGCGCCCAGCCTGCACCTGATCCGCGCCGATGTGGAAGCGGAGTATACGCCGATCCTCGGCACCGAGCGGCAGAGCGAGGACCTGGTCCACTACCTCATGGAAAAGTTCGAGGACGACCCGCAGAAGATCTGGGACTCGCAGATCTTTGGCCGCTCGCTCAACGACGTGCTGCGCGAGGGCATTCGCCAGAAGCTGACCCATGTCCCCGAAAGCGCCCAGCAGAAGCTGCAAGAAACCCTGCAACGGATCATCAATGAGGGAAGCGGCGGGCTGATCTGCATCATCCTCTGACGCGATCCTCGGACGCGCGACGCGCGGAGAACCGAGCGGCGGGCGGGTCGGGGCCGCGGCACCCCGCCCGCTCCCGCCGCGGCCCCGTACCTGACCCAATCTTGACCCGTGGGGAAGGGGCGGCCATGATGAAGGCGCGCCGCCGCGCGGCGTCCAGGGATTGCCAGGAGGACGGGGATCGCAGGTGCCACATGGGTCCTATGATGCGGATGATGTGCGCAGCATGTGCCGCGACCTCGGGGTTACGGCGCTGCAACTGCAGTTTCTCGACATCCTGGGCATGGTCAAGCACGTGACGGTGCCCACCTCCCACTTGGACCAGGCCCTGGCCGGCGAGGTCATTGTGGACGGATCGGCAAGTGAGTCGTTTGTGCGCACCCGTGAGTCGGACATGTACCTGCACCCGGATCCGCGAACCTTCTGCCTGCTGCCCTGGAAGACGGCGCCCACGATCACCGCGCGCCTGATCTGTGACCTGTACCGCATGGACGGCACCCCGGCCCCGGAGGACCCGCGACAGGCACTGCGCCGCGCGGCCGCGGCGGCCCAGGCGATGGGCTACACCGCGATGGTCGGCATGGAACCCGAGTTCTTCCTGTTTCGCCGGGACCAGGCCGGTCGGGCCACGACCGAGACCCTCGACCTGGCCAGCTACTTCGACATGGCCCCGGCCGACGTGGGGGAGACCGTTCGCGAGGAAATCGTCGCCACGCTGCAACGCATGGGGTTCATCGTGGAGTCCAGCCACCACGAAGCGGCCCCGGGCCAGCATGAGATCGACCTGCAGTATGCGCCGGCACTCGCGGCCGCCGACGATTTCGCGACCCTGCGCACCGTGGTACGAACGGTGGCCGCCACGCACGGTCTGCATGCGACCTTCATGCCCAAGCCGGTGGGAGACGTCAACGGCTCCGGTCTGCACGTGCACCATTCGCTCTTCCGCGGTGAGCAAAACGCCTTCCACGACCCGCAGGCCCCGGACGGCTTGGCGCGGGTCACCCGCCAGTTCGTGGGGGGCATGCTCGCCCACGCCCGCGGGTTCACGGCGGTCACCAACCCACTGATCAATTCCTACAAGCGCCTGGTACCGGGATACGAGGCGCCCGTCTACGCAACGTGGTCGCACCGGGACCACAGCCCGCTGGTCCGCGTGCCGGCGCGCCGCGGCAGCGGTACGCGCATTGAACTGCGCAGCCCGGACCCTTCGTGCAACGCCTACCTTGCCTTCGCCGCCATCCTGCAGGCCGGCCTGGACGGCGTGGCGCACCGCAGCGAACCGCCGCGCCAGGCGGGTGTCGCGGTCTACCGCATGACCGCGCAGGAACGGCAGGACCTGGGGATCGCGCCCCTGCCCGTCGACCTCAATGAAGCCCTGCAGGCCCTGCAGGCAGACGACGTGGTCTGCGACGCCCTGGGGCCGGCGATCGTGCAGCGGTTTGTGGAAGCCAAGGAGATTGAATGGGACTACTACCGGCGCCAGGTGCACAAATGGGAGATCGACCAGTACCTGGCGACCTTCTGATACCTGGCGTGCTCGCGCTGAACCGCGGGCGGCGGGTGGGCCGCGGGGCGGCCCACCGGTTGCAACTCAGAACGGGACCCGCGGCGGCCCTGGCCCCTCAGCCACCGACTCCAGCGTCGCGCGCGCCACCGGCACGAGCCCGCCGGCCACCGGCCGGTACGTGAAGCATGGGCGGCATCGGAACCCGGTGCAGCATGATGATGCTCATGGGGCCGCCGTGGCCGGAACCGCCGCCACCCCATGCGTCCCGACGAGCCAAAGGTGCCGCGCGCCGAGCACCGCGCCCAGCGGTCCCGCAAAGGCGTAGTGCGCCGTGATGACGCCGGTGGGCGCAACCTCATAGAGTTTTGACGACCATGCCCAGAGGCCGCCTCCCGGCGCCGCGAACCACCCGGCCCAGGGAATACCACGGCCCTTGGCGGTCTTCCAGGGCGCGGTCTTCCACACGTGGGTCGCTTCCACGGCCCCGGTCCTGCCGTTCAGCGTGTAGAGCACATACGCACCCCGGGTCTCGCAAAGTTCCGATACCGAGGCGCCGGGCGCAAAGACCACGTCGACCTGCCACACCCCGGTCTGTCCGCAGGTGATCGCCGGCCGCTGCAAGCCGGGCGCGCCCTGAATCGCCTCATACACCTGACACCCTGACCATTTCACCCATAGACGCGACCCATACTGCCGAACCTGGCTGGGGGCGCCGACGCCGCCCTGGATGCACCCGTAGTCCGGCCGCTTGGGGGTCGAACCGGGCAGGGTCGCCGGGAAGATCCGCCGCACGCGCCCACCGCCCGCCGCGGACGCGGCGTAGAGCGGCCCCCAGTATCCCGCGTCGGCGATCCCGGGCAGCCGGTGGATCGAGTAATACACCGTCGACGAGGATGTGACGTTGGGGAAGAACTGGATCGGTCCATAGGCGGTCGGGAAGTACGTCGAACCATGCAACTGGAAATGCCCGGTGGCGGTGTTCAGGGCAGCCACTCCAACCCCGTCGACGCCGAACCAGAGCAGATTCCCCTGCACGGCGCCGACCACCACCCCGTAGGGCGGGTCGGCAGGGGCCATCCCAAAGGCCTTGGCGGTACCGGACGCGGGCGGAGTGTACCACCGTGTCCCACCGTGGGCGGCGGCCACACCGAGCCGACCGGATGAGGCTCCCGGATGCGCGCTGCCCGCGGGGGCCGTGCCGGCCGCGTATCCGCCGCCCGGAAGCGCCAGCAACGAACTGACGTACTGGCCGGTCGGGATCGTCACGGGCACCAGTCGACCCGCCGTGTAGACAAACAGGCCCCCGGAGCCGTACGAAAGCGCGTGGGCGTCCGTTCCCACCCCCACCGTCCCGACTACGAAGCTTCCGCTGCTGAGCACCGCGTCGGCGTTGAGTCTCGTTCCCCCGGGAAGCGGGTAGACGGTCCAGCGCTTCCCGCTGAGCACGGCGACGCCGCAGACGTGCGATGAGCCGACGCCTGCGCGCTCGGCGGCGAGGAACAGCGCCCCGGCACCAAAACGAACGGCGGGGGGTGCCGAAACACCCTCAAAGCCACAGGCGGCCTGCACCCGGGTACCTACGGACCATGGCGCCGGCGGCGCGGTCCACGCCAGGCCCGGAAGCGCGGGCGTACTGGATGGGGGCTGGCCGCTACCCGAGGAGCCGACGGGCGCGACGGCACTCGATGCGGACGTGGCGGTGCTGGACGAGTGGGCAGGCGCGGTGGAGCTCGAGCTTGCCGACGGCGGGGACGAGCCGGCCGCCGGTGGATCGCTCCGGCCCGCCGCGATCGCAAGTCCACAGCCTGAGAGCAAACCGGCACCCATGATAACCGCCGCCATCCGGGAGGCGAGACCAGACACCCAGGATCACCCCCGGGTTGCAGACGGCGCCGACCACCGGCCGGTTCCCGCGCGGGTTGCCCGCCCGCTGTCGGGCACGGGGCAACGATTCCAGGCAGCGGTGCGCCAGCGCTGGACACGGTGGCAGATGGACTCCCACCTCCACGGGCAGAACCGGGTGGTCTGCCTGCGACAAGATGGAGGGCGCGGGCGGAGGGCCGCCTTGAAATGGGTGTTCAACGGTCCTTTGTGGCGCCAACCGGCGGAGGCGCGCAGCGAACGACACGCCCCACCCGCCACCGCCGCCCGCTGCGCACAGGCGTTCCGTTGATCGGGACTCCAAAAGGCCTTCTGCAGCACCGGGGGGCCGGGACGGCCCCCCGGACGGCCCCGATTACATGCGCCGCACCAGCCCCAGCACCTTGCCGAGGATCTGCACCTGCGTGGCGTAGATCGGCTCCATCGTGCTGTTTTCGGGCTGCAGCCGAATGCGGCCGACCTCGCGGAAAAAGCGCTTGACCGTCACATCTTCGCCGAGCATGGCCACCACAATATCGCCGTTGTACGCCGTTTGCTGGCGGCGCACGACCAGCAGGTCGCCGGGCAGGATGCCGGCTTCAATCATGCTGTCCCCGTCGACGGTGAGCATAAACACCGGCTCGTCATGGATCCATTCGGTCGGCAGAGGAAAGGAGGCGTCCGATTCGGCGACCGCCAGGACCGGTTGGCCAGCGGCAACCCTGCCGAGAACCGGCACACGCCGAGTGCCGCGCTGGGCGACCGCCGTTCGGGAGTTGCCGGCCGGCCCGCGCAGCAGTTCGATCGTCCGCGGCTTGGACGGATCCCGGCGCAGGTAGCCACGGGATTCGAGGCGTGCGAGGTGGCCGTGAACGGTGGAACTGCTGCGCAACCCGACGGCTTCCCCAATCTCGCGCACGGACGGGGGATAACCGTGCTGTCGGACGTGGGCGCGAATGTAGTCTATGATGGTTCGCTGGCGCGGGGACAGTTCGGCCATCGATGAATACCTCCCGGGTGGCGACGTTCCGCCACGTGGCATTGTTCGTGCGTGAAGTATACTGGTATGTTCTTGGAAGTGCAAACAACGGTTTGTTATGTTCGCCCCGTATGGGTATCTCATTCCAGGGGTGGACGGTGGAGATGGATGCCGGTGGAGGATGACGGACCCGCGGCGGCCCGCGGCGAGCTCGTGTTGTACACGCGCGACGGCTGCCACCTCTGCGCCGAGGCGGAGGCCATGCTGGCCCCGTTGCTGGCACGCGCGCGCCGCACCATGCTCCGGGTGAACGTGGATGACCAACCCGAACTGGCGGCCCGCTATGGCCTGCGGGTACCCGTTCTTTCGTGCGATGGCCGCGAGCTCTGCTGGGGCCGCTTCGACCGCCGTGTAGTGGCGGCGCTGTTTCCGGAGCCCGGTTTCTGGTCGCGCTGGCGGCGCGTGCGTTCGCATCCACACGCTTGACACCAACCACGCGTTCGCATAAAGTGCGCCCATGCGAAGCGAACGTGCATCCCGCAGTTCTGTTCGATCCAGACGCCGCCGGTGGCGGCCGGGCCGTGCTTGGCGCGCCCTGACCACCGTCGCCGTTGCGGTGGCGCTGGCCCACGGGGTGGTCCACGCGGCCGCTCCTGCGGTGCCGCCGCGTGCGGTGGTCGTTCGGCCGGGGGACTCGTTGTGGAGCCTCGGGCAGCGCTATGCGCCGGCCGGGACGGACCTGCGCCGGTGGGTATTCGAAGTCGAGCGACTCAACGGCCTGCACCACGCGGCGCTGATGGCGGGGGAGGAGCTGCGGGTGCCCCGCTGATGCGGTAGGAGGGGCACCCGCACGCACCCGGCCGCGTCAATCCTGGTAGGCGTCGCGCAGGTCGTCCAGATCGAGGGCGTGGCCCGGATCGGAGTCTT
Source organism: Clostridia bacterium (assembly GCA_027335515.1). The sequence continues at coordinate 1,104 of DAHWHT010000069.1, read as the reverse complement.
CCCTATCCGCATCCGCGAAGTCTTCCTCAGGATCCCACGGCCGGCGCGCGGGCGCGGCAGCCCCAGGTCGCTCGACCGGACGGCGCCCCGCAACGTGTGCCGCATCGGCGGCGTTTCGCGCAGCACCCGCCACATCGTTCACCCCATCAGGCATCCGCCATCCCCCCGCCCGTAGGGTGCACGGGATCGGCCCGGGACTTTCCACGCGGGCCGCGGCGGGCGGCAAAGTGGGAAAATGGCACCGGAACGCCGGTTGCGCTGGCGCGCCCGCCCATCGGTTGGGTATGCTCCCGTGGAGCGCAACCCGGGCCCCACACACCCGCCTCCGGTCGGGAGGGGCACGCCGCGCAACCGGCGTCCGAGGGGGAGAGGGGCCGCTTGGGTCGCTTTGCGTTTCTGCTGCACCCCGTGAGCATGGCGGACTTTCATCGAAAATTCCCACCGCTGCGCCACGTGCCGGATCGCCTCGTGGAGTCTGCCTTCCGGTGGGTGCCGCCTTTTGTGGCGTCCCAGATCCGGGGCATCGTCTCACCAACCGGCGCCACCGCCGACGGGGTGTTCGTCGTGCTTCCCTGGACACCGCGGCTACTGCTTGAGACCCCGTGGCCCATCACGTTGCGACGCCTGGAGCAGGCCGGACGGATCGCGCAGGCCCAGGGGGCTCAGATTCTCGGCCTCGGTGCCTATACCAAGATCGCCGGCGACCGCGGGGTCACCCTCAACGACCGCCTCGGCATCCCGGTGACCACAGGGAACTCGTTCACCGCGGCCACCGCGGTCGAGGGTGCCCTGCTGGGGGCGGAGCGCATGGGCTTTGAGCGGCAGGGGCTGACGGTGGCCATCGTCGGCGCCTCCGGAGCCATCGGCGGAGCCTGCGCCCGCGTCCTGGCCGGTGAGGTTGGCCGCCTCCTGTTGGTGGGGCGAAACACGGAAGGCTTGGCCCCCTTGGCCGAGGAACTGCACGGCGACGGCGCCGAGGCCCGCACCGACCTCCACGGCGCCGTGGCCGAGTCCGACGTGGTGCTCTGCGTGAGTTCGGCGACCCAGGAACTGTTGGCGCCCGCCGATTTCCGACCGGGTACGGTGGTGTGCGATGTGTCCCGG
>DAHWHT010000046.1 GCA_027335515.1 Clostridia bacterium | reverse complement strand
GCGGGACCGGGCCGATCCTGGCAACGGACGCGAGCCGTGCGAACGCTCTCCGGTCCGGGTGGAATGCCCGGCGTGCGCGGCGGTTGCCGCGTAGCCCGAGTCCGCCTGTTGCCTACAGCCCCGCAAGGGGTAAATACAAGGCCGAAAGGGGCGAAAACCTGGTCGGGCGGACGGTGTGGAAGGCCGAGCGATCGGTTGGTACACATTTTTCTAACCAGGGACCTTCGGATGCAGGCGGCGACGATGGCCCAGGACATCTCGGCGATCTGCCAATCTGGCGCGAACGGCGTGGCACAGGCTCTGCACGTTCTGCAGACGGCGACGCCCCCCATCCCGGTGCAGTTGCAGGAGTTGGTGCTCGATGTCTCCTTCACGTGGGCCATCGACGAAAGCATGACCGACGTGGCGAAGGGCAGTGTGGGCATCCTCTGGTTCAGCGCCTCGGACACGCTGACCCTCAACAGCTCGGACAAGCAGACCCTCAAGGTTGCGTTCAAGGCCACCTTCGTCACCGTGCCGCCCCAGCCGGCGGCGGCCAGCGGCGGGACATCGGCCGGCGCGTCCGGATAGCGCAAGACGCGCGGGTCGCATGCGGCGCGGACAGGGGGCAGCACCTTGGCGGAAGAGACCGAGCGCCCAGGGACCACGGTGCCGTCGCAGCCCACCATCCCCATCGCCAAGATCGGCCCGCCCACGGGTGCCGGGGGCGGCTCCACGACGGGCGGCGGGGGCGAATCGGGCGCGCCGGCGCCGGGGATGCCCCTGCCCGCCTTCATCGCGGCGGTTGGCAGGAGCGTGGCGACCGCCGCGCAGGACCTGCGCGCGATGCCGGTGCCGCGCGGGGCGCCGGGGGTGGAACTCCGCGGCGCCTCGCTGACCATCAAGGGCGTGGTGAACTGGGACCCGGCCGGCACCCTGCGGCTGCAGCCGGCCCAACCCGGGGACGCCGAAACCGCCGTCTCCCAACTCCTGCTCAACTACGAGTCGGTGCCGCGTCTACCGACCTCAGACCCGACAGGCACGCGGTAGCCGGCGGCCGGCCGCAGAGCCGCCGCGGCCCGGCGCCAGAACAGGCGGCAAGCCCGGGCGCGCGGAACGCTCGGGCCTATCCTGCGTTCGGAATGCGCGCCCTCCCAGCTCGTCGCCGGGTCGCCGACTCAACGTACGGCCAGGCCCCGCCGGGCGGGCGCGGCTCGGAGGGACGCCGGCCCCCGCTCCAGCGGTCGCGGACGGAGCGAAATGCCTGGAAAGGCTCCCTTCGTCGGTGGTTCCGCTGGGGGGCTGTCCCGGGAACCGTTGCACACATCATCGGTTCGTCCTCGGGGCGATCCGTGAAGCACCCCTTCGTGCAAGAGCCCGCAGCGGGTTCGTCGCCATGGTCCTCCACAGGGAAGGCCGGTTGACCACCGATCGGTATTCAGCAGGTCTTGCAGCGCGGCGTCCAACCGGTCGCGCGTGACCCCTCGTGCTGTTCGGTGGCGTCCCGGTAGGCGGAGTGCCAAAACGGTAGCTTCCTTGATCAGATAGTCGGCGACCCGCGCGACGCCGATGGGCGCGTCGAAACGGTTGCACCCGGTGAACACCGTCGCCGTTGCCATCTCCACCCCGAGGAAGCCGTCGCCTGTGTCAGGATGAATGTGGGCACGGCGGGGCGAGATTTAGACTCGGATTCTCTGGAGGGGGCTCTCGGGGGGCCTTGAAGCCCCCCTCCTCGGGCGGGGGCTCGTGAGAACGGCTCGCCGCTCCAGGGCGATGGGGCGGGCGGGGAAGACAGGCCGCGGAGCAGGCACGGCAGCCCGGACGAGGGTGGAGGACAGCGTTGCGGCCCAGCGGCTGGTGCAACCCCGGCCGATGAGAGCCGGCCGCGTTGCCAGGTGACATCCCCTCCTGAGGTGATGCCGATGGCACCTCAACCGGCGGATAGAGGTGCTCGTTTGCCAGAGCCGGCGAGCCCCTCTCTCCGGCGAACATACGCTGCGCCCTTCGAAAGACCATGCAGCCAGATCTCGACCCACACGGCGTGCCGGCCGGAGCCCAGCAAACGTGCAGCGTCAGCCGCGCGCGGGCCGCGGGCACAAGTCGGACGTGGCAGAGCGGGCAGGGGATGCCGATCTCTGGGCCGGGCGGTCGCCACACCACCTTCTGAGGCGAGGCCCCCGGCCGACGGGCCACATGTGGTGCCGCCGCGCGGTCCGCCGACGTGCCGCGACAACTGCCGTCGAGGCTGAGACTGCCGGACAGGATCGCGGAGTGCACCTAACCCTAACTTTCTTGGCCAACGCGTCGTCTATGAGGGTGAGCAGAGTTGCGGGCGGGGTGAGGCGGTGGCAGGCGAGGAAGCGCCTTTGGTTGCCCGAGCCCGGGCCGGCGACCTGCAAGCGTTCGAGCAACTCGCGGAGCGCCACGGTGCACTCGTGCGCTCGCTCGCGGCACTCTATGTCGGGGCCGGCGACAGTGCCGACGCCGCGCAGGAGATCTGGATCGCCGTTTACCGAAAGATCCGACAGCTTGAAGACGGCGCCAGCTTCGTCGCGTGGCTGCGCACCGTCATCCGTCACTCCTGCATCGACTACTGCAAAGCGAAGGCGCGCAGGTCCCGGGGTGAAGTCCAACTCAGTCCGACAGAGTGGTTGCACCTGGCGGAGTGGGTGGTCTCTGGCGGCGACCAAGACGTTGCCGAGGCGCTTGAGCGCGCTGAACTGCGCCGGCACGTCGCTGCCGCGCTGGATGGCCTGCCGGCCGGCCTTGGCCGCGTTCTGCGGCTGCGGCTGCTACGCGGTCTGTCGTATGCCGAGATCGCAGCCACCGCCCACCTTCCGCTCGCCACGGTCAAGTGGCGCCTACACGTGGGGAAGCAGGTGCTACGCGCGCGGCTCACGGCGGTGTTACAAAAAGGGAGGCCTTGGCGATGAGCATTCCGAGCGATCGCATCCTGAACCTGTTGGCAGAGATCAAAGAGGTAGCCACGGTCGCGTCCATGAGCAGTTTTGGCACGCATCCCCTCAAAGGCGGCGTACCGACGCTGATCTCCGTCTTCAACAAGTGCCTGGATACGGCGGAGAAGGACCACGTCGGGCTCAAGAACGTGATTCCCAACCTCGCGCCGGACGTGAACGTCGACCAGGTGGGTGTCGCCGCAGCCCTGCTTGCCGCGTACCTCCGGCCGCCAGTGGAGGTACGGATGCCCGTTTGGCCGCCGTACAAGCAGTCCGAGGACGAGGAAGACGGCAAGTAGTCGTGCGCGGACGCCAATCCGGTCGTGCAAGCGCCATGACTTGCAGGCACCGACCGGACGTGCGCAAGCGGGGCTCGTCGCGATGTAGATACCTGCGGAGGCCCTCGGCCACAGCGCGATAAGCCATTCGCGCGGCTCGATCGGCCAAGAGCTTCGCGCGCAGCCATGTGACCGGGTGCGTGCTTCCCGCTGGCTGAAGTTTATGAGCGCTGGGCGTAAAGGCGCCCGAAAGGACGGAGTGACGCAGATGGTCCTTGTCCATCGAAAAGGGCATCGCCACCCATGCCGCGAACCCGCACCGCCGTGCGTCGGCGCGGGTCGCCCTCCGCCCGGTCGACCACCGTGCACGCAAGCTCCCCCACGTGCAGTGCCGTGGGACCGCTCCGCGACGGCGGTCGGGTCGCACGCCTCTCTGCCCGCCCTCCACGCGTTCAATCAGGAGCCTGAGCCGCAGGGGCAAAGGGGGAAAGGGGCGTGTGCCGGCGGCGCACGGCGGCGGCCGCAGGCGTTAAGCCGCACACCTCATAAAAGGGCAGCAACTCGGCGTCGCAGACCACATCCACCGCATACAGGTCGCCGAGTCGGTCAAGGAGCCGGCGGACCAGTGCGCTGCCGATGCCGCGGCGCCGATATCCGGGCAGCACTTCGACCAGGGTGATGTGCGCCGAAAGCACGCCATCCGTGAGCGCCGTGGCAAACCCGACGACATGCCCGCTCGCCTCGTCAACGGCGAGGGCGACCATGCTGCTCCCCCGCAGTACGCGGAGATGCTCCGCGGTCGAGACGAACCGGTGCCAGCCAGCGAAAAACCCTTGAAGGTCACCCTCGGTCACGCCCTCCGGCGCATCCCGGAATACAATCGATCGGCCCGAGGGTAGGGCCCGGCGTTGCCGCCGGCGCCCCCCCGTCGCACCGTGCAAGCGGTTCTCCCGCACACGGCGCACCGATGCCCTGTCGCGATTACGCTGTCGCGGTCACCCGATAGCGCCGTTCCGTCCCGCACAACTGGT
>DAHWHT010000037.1 GCA_027335515.1 Clostridia bacterium | reverse complement strand
CATCAACGATGGCCAGAACGTTTCTGGAAATGTACTCATTCGCGGCCTCGGGTACCAGCGCCGCCTCGTTGACATCGTAGCCGCCAGCACTGCTGTACCGCTTCCTGGCGGCGGCGATCCAGGCCTCGATGCCGTCCGTGTTGACCTCCCGGCCTTCCACGACGGCCCGCACGACATCCGAGCCCACGGCGTGGAGAAGGTGCCCCAGGGCCAGGTGGTAGTTCGGCGCGTCCTTCAGCCCCAACGCGTATGAACCGTACCACTTGAACCCGCACGACTGGAATGTATCCAGTGCGCTGTGCGAGTATAGGTTCCCGGCCCCCTGTATCTTGATCATCTTGTTCGCGGCCTTTTGCTGAGGCGCCCAGGCCATGCAAACTCATCTCCCTTCACACGCAAAAAAGGGAGGTGATTCCTCCCAAAATCACGCGGTGCCGACTCCGGGAGACCCACTACTGGGCCGTAGACGGTCTGGAGATAACCCAGGCCGTCTACGGTACCGATGGATTCCCGCCGCCAGAGCCTCGCTTAGAACGGGACGTCGTCCAAAGGTGGAGGCGCCCACCCGTCGCCACCACCAAATTCGGAGCCGCCCTCCGAATCCGCCGCTCCTTCCTGCGCATCGCTGTTGTTCCGGCGGCCATCGGGGAGGAATTTGACCCGGTTGCAGACGACCTCCGTCGCCTGACGCTTGTTCCCGTCACTGTCCTCGTACTTCCGGATCTGCAGCCGCCCTTCCACCAAGAGGAGATCACCCTTGTGCTTGTGTTTCGCCAAGGCCTCCCCCGACTTCTGCCAGACCACGATATTCACGAAGTCGACCTGCCGCTCGCCGTTCTGCGCCTGGAAGTCACGGTCCACGGCCAGGGCGGCGTTTGCCACCGCTGTGCCGTTGGACGTGTAACGAAGCTCTGGATCTCTAGTCAATCGCCCGCACAGAATCACAACGTTCATCAATCCGATTACCTCCGATGTGGCACTTGGTTGAGGCCCATGCAAACAGAAGGCCCCAGGTAACACCCAGGGCTCTCCTGTGTTGAGCATTGATTGCCTACCCGGCCGCTTTGGCCGGAGACAGTTTGTCGCCGGGCACGTGGTACGCGGCCACGACCCGATCGGCACCGAGACGGACCCATATTCGCTGGTCCTTTTTTACCGCAGCCAAGCGGCCCGCGGCGGGACCCTTGAAAGTCAGCGTCGCCTTCTGGCCGCTCGCCACGCTGGCGACGTCGACCACCACTGTCCCCTTTTCCCAGCCCCGGTTCTCGATTACGACCGCCTCGGCTGGAACGGACAACTGGTCCTCCGCCACGTCGGGCAGGAGGTACCATTTGGCATCCAGTGGCAGGCGCTTTGCGCCAGCCACCCTCTGGTCCTCGATCGGGGCCTTCCGTGCATCATCCGGCTTCTCGTCACCGGAAGGTGTCTGCTTGGCTCCGGCGTTCGCCGGCTGTTGCTCCCCAATAGCCTGCTGAGCGCTTGTATTTGCCGCCGACGCTCCAGCGGCAGCCTGCTGACCGGCGGCCGGACGATTTGCCGCCGCGTGCTGCTGTGCCGCCTTCCGCGCCGCCTCGGCCGCGGCCGCTGCCGTGATCCTGGGCGGATCTGGCTTGCGGTTGGAGCGGGCATCATCCCCGCGCTCGTCGCGGTCCCATGGCACGTCGTGCGGCTCGGAAGTCCCGTCTGTGCCCATTTCTTCGAAGGTGATGAGCCCACCGAGGGCCTCCGGAAACGCCCGGCGGAGCGCCTGGCTCTCCGCAGCCTTGCCCAGCATCAACCTGGGCATCTCCAACTGTGTGTCGGTTGGCTTCCCTCGGACGTACTCGTCCCAGTAGTAGACCCCGGTGAAACCGTGCTCGGCACCCCTCCGATACACGGTCACCTGGCACCACTCCGGGATGGTTACCTTCACGGTTTTGGCGACCTTCCGCCGCGCCCCGTCCGGCCCCTCCCACTTGTCCACTTGGTATTCCCGTTCCACCTCGGGCCCCCAGACTGGGGCATCCGTCCCGTCCAGGTCCCGAGTCTCGGCGGCCTTGTACCGCAGGCCGTCGATCGTTGGCGCGGCAATGAGCGCGCCGCCGCGCCACTGGGCGAATATCTGTTTCCGGATCGGGTCCAGGCCGTAGGCATTGGCCACCAGGAGAAAATCCTCGATCTCCTGGTCGGTCGCGAAACGAGTCCTCCCCCCTTGCTGCCTCAGACTCGGGATGATCTTCGTCCTGATATATTCCCGTTGCTTATCATCAAACTCCATCATCCGGCCTGGTTAGAAAAATGTGTACAAACCGCTCGCGCGGTGTTCCACACCGTCCGCCCGACCAGGCTTTCGCCCCTTTCGGCCTTAGATTTGCCCCTTGCGGGGCTGCAGGCAACAGGCGAACTCGGGCTATGGGGCGCTCGCACACCGGGACTTTCACCAGCGTCTGTTGCCAGGATCGGCCCGGTTCCGCGCCACCGTAGCCTGGACCGCTTGCGCCCATCCCCACGACTCAAGCCGAGGACTTATCTCTGCCTGTTGATCAGCATACCGCCGCGTGCATGCCGAGCGATTATTGCTCGCCCCCTCTCCAGTGGCTCAGGCCGAGCGAACTATGCGTTTCGCCCGCCGGCGCACTGTGCGCCGCACCTTAGGCGTTACTGCCTCTAGGTTTAGGGCGATAAGACGTGCCACTCTCTGGCGGCGCTTGGCCGCTACCGCTTCCTTGGCCGTGGCCACCGCGATTTCCGCCTCTTGCTGAGCCGACTTCGCCTTTAGGACCTTTGCCCGATTGGCCGCCGCGATCTCAGCCGACCGCCGCGCAGCCACCTTCCTCTGCTCGATCCTGGCGGTGACCATCTCCGCCTGCCGCCGCACAAGATCCTGCAGGGCCTCCGTCACGGTCTGCTGGCTGAACCAGTGGACTGTTGCGAAAGCCACCAGTGCGCCACGGCCCATACCATCGCGCACATACCGAACGATATCCTGTTCGGCCACTCTTCGCCGCACCGGAAGGGCGCCGATCACGGCGTCCTCTCGAACCATAAATCTTCCTCCGGCCTCCTGGGCCATCTTCTGAAGCCCCGCCACGGTAACACACCGCGACGGGCTTGCCATGAGGAGTGTCCTTCCCCACCGCAATTGAACCCAGGCCAAGAACAGAACCGGGTGCGTCACCCCGATTTCCGCGGCGACCCGCCGCCATGGGCGCTGCCACATTCCGGCTAGCACGCGCCACACCATCCTGCGGATGGCAAGGACCACAGACCGGACGGCGCCGGCCCCCCGGGCTACCGCGCCATGGATGGCATCTCGCCCCCCCGCGAACGCGGCCAGCACACCATGCTGAACGCGTCGCGCTGCGCCGCGGATCCGGTCAAGGCCCCGCTCCAAGCCGAGGGCCGTTCCTCCGGTGATGATGTAGATCGCGCGGGCCAGCCGGTATGCCGATCGCGCCACCACCTTGACCACCATCGCCGCGAGGCATCCGGCGATGACCGCACCACAAACCGTCCCGGTGAACACCATCGCCCATAGCATGGCGGTCAGGGCCGGAGACACCGGCCCCACATCCAATAACCGCTCAATCAACAGGCATTCTCCTCAGATGAGGCATTCGTCGTAGAAGGCGCTCGTATTCCGAGCGCACTCTGCGCACTCATATCCGGCAACCACAGAATGTCGGCAGGTGAATGGTGGCGTGGCTGGGCAGATCTCTGCATCAGCCGGCCGGACAAGGCGCAAAGTCCCGCGTCCCTCTCGGATCGCCAGAAAACCACCGGCATCCGACCGCTGCACAATCCCGCAGTGCAGTCGGCCCAACATAATCCACCGGACCCGCGTCCCCGGTTGGATCCGACTTTCCTTAATTGCCATCTCCTCGCCCCCCGGCAAGGAGAATTTGTCGCAGCCGATCCCTTCCGATAACAATGATGGCGAAAGCGCTTGTCAGCCCCAAGACGAAGGCATACAGGGATTTCGCCCTGAGCGCCGTCCCGAGGCACATCCACGCCATCCTTATTCTGCCGCCCATGCCACTCACCAACCTCTCACCTCTTTTCAATAAGAGAGGGGGCAGGCGACTGCCCACCCCCTTTCCGTTATCCCCCCACACCCATCAGTTGCATGGAACGCCGGGCGGCAAACGCGGTCCGGCTGATTTCCCTGAAGGTCTGGGTGTTCATGAGCGGTGCCTTGGAGACGTCCTCCAAGGCATCCAGGAACGCCCTGCGGGCGTCCCCGCGCAGCCGGCCCGCCGTTTGCAGGAAGAGAACTTCAACCTCTTCCTGATACAGCGACTGAAACGTCTCCACCAAATCGCTTGACACAGCAGTCTCGGGGCTGTTACCATAAATCTCGACAGTGCTGCGTTTCATGCACGCAGCCTCCCTCCGGGCCCCCGGTGCTCTAAACACCGGGGCCCTTTTCTTTTCCCCACGCCACCATGGTGATTGGTTCTCTGACATCGTTGGGGGGGATCGCTTGCGAGGTGTGCCCTGCCGGCCCGGATCTTAGAGACCACAGGTGGTTCGGTTCTATCGGATGCGGGACAGCCCGACCGCTCCCGTAACCCTCCCCTGCTCATCCCGCAGAGCCGGGCCCGGGGCAAAGACGTCGTCGCGCTGGGGTGCACCGGCCGCCAGAAGCGCGGAGACGATATAGATAACACCGTCTTGCTTCTCCGGCAGCCCTTCGACGGGTCCGTACACCGTCTCATGCACGGATAGCCCCTCGACCTGGCCGACGACGCGCCGCTCTTCCCGCCGGCGGGCAACGGTCCCGCTCGGGGGAACCTCCAGCACACTCCCGTCTTCCTTCCGCAGCAGAAGCGCGTGAGGAGTCAGGTTCACGATCGCCATCGCTCCACCTCTGCCCATGCGAGTTGCCTGCCTCTCGGCCTCCGGCTGTTCGCGCTGGGCAACAAAAAAAGGCCCGTGGACACCACTG